>DAIOEQ010000151.1:0-5832 GCA_036746215.1 Prevotella sp. | reverse complement strand
GGAAATAGTCGTAGATGTCCGCCATCTCGTCAGGGTCGATGACTTCGTCGTCATTGAGGTAATAGTCGATGTTGACCTTGATGCCACTGTTGACAATGGCCTCAATGTCATCAAGCAAGTCGTCGAAGCTATAGCCCTGCGCCTTGGCTATCTCCTCCAGCGGTATGCGCTTGTCGATGAGCTCAATGATTTTCTGTTTCTTCATCGACTTGTTGGGCAGGCTGATGACGCGCATGATATCCGCGCGCTTGATGTCATTCTCCTCACAATACTTCTTGATGAGGTCGATAAACGGCTTGCCATACTTCTTGGCCTTGCCTTGCCCCACTCCCTGCACCTGTTGCAGTTCCTCCATGGTGACGGGGTAATTGGTAGCCATCTGCGTGAGCGATATGTCCTGGAAGATGACGTAAGGCGGCAGGTTGTGCTTGCGCGCCTCATCCTTCCGGAGGCCTCGCAAGAGGTTGAACAGTTCATCGTCCAGGGCGCTCGACACATTGTCGCCTCCCTCGTCGGCCTCGTCAAACTCGCGGTCGGCCACGACCATGAACGGCTTCGGGTCTTGCATGTACCGCTTCCCCTCGGCGGTGAGCTTCAGCAACCCGTAGTTTTCCACGTCCTTGCGGAGATAATGGGATATCATGGCCTGGCGTATCACGGGGTTCCAGATGGTCGGATCCTCCTCGTTGATTTTCTCTCCTGCGCCAAACTCGGGCAGCTTGTCATGCCCGTGCCTCACGATATTGTCGGTGCGGCGCCCCCTGACGAAGTCGATGACATAAGGTTGGTCGAAGTTTTCCTTCACCGCCTTGATGGCGTTGAGCACGACGAGCAGCGCCTCCTGCGCCTCCTTGGGTTTCTTGGGGTGCTTGCAGTTGTCGCAATTGTCGCAGTTGTCTTTCGGGTAGTCTTCCCCGAAGTAATGGAGCAGCATCTTGCGCCGGCAGATTGACGACTCGGCGTAAGCCTTCGTCTCCTGCAGCAGCTGGCGGCCTATTTCTTTCTCGGCCTCCCCCTTACTGTCCATGAACTTCTCCAGTTTCTTCAAGTCCTTGGGCGAATAGAAGGCGATGCAGATGCCCTCGCCCCCGTCACGGCCCGCGCGTCCTGTCTCCTGGTAGTATCCCTCCAGGCTCTTGGGGATGTCGTAATGGATGACGAAGCGCACGTCTGGCTTGTCGATGCCCATGCCAAAGGCGATGGTCGCCACGATGATGTCAATCTCCTCCTTGAGGAAGTCGTCTTGCGTCTTCGTGCGCACCTCCGTTTCGAGCCCGGCATGGTAGGGTGCGGCCTTGAAGCCGTTGAGCTTCAACTTCTGCGCCAGCTCCTCCACCTTCTTGCGCGACAGGCAATAGATGATGCCGCTCTTGCCCTCGTGCTGGCGCAGGAAACGGATGATCTGGCTGTCAGTGTCTTCCTCGCTCACCTTCTGCCTGACCTCATAATAGAGGTTGGGTCGGTTGAACGAGCTCTTGAACTCCTTGGCTCCGACGATGCCAAGGCTCTTCTTGATGTCCGTCCGCACCTTGTCGGTGGCGGTGGCGGTGAGGGCGATGACCGGTATCTTGTCGACGCCCCTGTGGCGGGCTATCTTGTCGATGGTGGGCCTGATGTTGCGGTATTCGGGCCGGAAGTCGTGTCCCCACTCCGAGATGCAATGAGCCTCGTCTATGGCAAAGAAAGAAATCTCAAACGACTCGAGAAACGCCAGGTTGTCCTCCTTGTTGAGCGACTCGGGCGCCACATAGAGCAGTTTGGTCTTGCCCGACTGCACATCCTTCACGACGCGGTTGAGGGCCGCCTTGTTGAGCGATGAGTTCATGTAGTGGGCCAAGCCGTCGTTCTCCGACAGGCCATTGATGACATCGACCTGGTTCTTCATCAGGGCGATGAGCGGCGAGACCACGATGGCCGTGCCTGGCATGAGCAGCGAGGGCAGCTGGTAGCAGAGGCTCTTGCCGCCACCGGTTGGCATGAGCACAAAGGTGTCATTGCCATCCATCAGGTTGCGGATGACAGCCTCTTGGTCTCCCTTAAACTTGTCGAAGCCGAAATACTGCTTCAGTGGTTGTATCAGATTGTCTTTCATTGTGGTTGTAGTGGCTTACGGAAGTCGGCCCGTCAGGCCGACTCCATGCGTTGTTCCATGTGCGCCTTGTCGAGCTGTGCCTTGGCATAGTCGAGCGTCACCTCAAACTTCTTGATGCGTCGCGACGGCACGTCGAACATGGCGTCCATCATGACCGCCTCGACGATAGAGCGCAGTCCACGAGCTCCCAGCTTGTATTCCACGGCCTTGTCGACGATGAAGTCGAGCGCCTCGTCGGTGAACGTCAGCGCGATCTTGTCCATCTCGAAGAGTTTGACATACTGCTTGACGATGGAGTTCTTGGGCTCCACCAGGATGCGCCTCAGGGCGTCGCGGTCGAGCGGGTTGAGGTGTGTGAGCACCGGCAGGCGTCCGATGAGCTCGGGGATGAGCCCGAACGACTTCAGGTCCTGCGGGAGGATATACTTCATGAGGTCGCTCTTGTCGACGTTGCGCACGGCCTGCACCGAGTTGTAGCCCACGACGTGGGTGTTGAGGCGCTGCGCTATCTTGCGCTCGATGCCGTCGAAGGCGCCGCCGCAGATGAAGAGGATGTTCTTCGTGTTGACGTGTATGTAGTCCTGGTCGGGGTGCTTGCGCCCGCCCTTTGGCGGCACGTTGACCATCGTTCCCTCGAGGAGCTTGAGCAGTCCCTGCTGCACTCCCTCGCCGCTCACGTCGCGCGTGATGCTGGGGTTGTCGCTCTTGCGCGCGATCTTGTCGATCTCGTCGATGAAGACGATGCCGCGCTCGGCGGCCTCCACGTTGAAGTCGGCCACCTGGAGCAGGCGGCTGAGGATGCTCTCCACGTCCTCGCCCACATAGCCGGCCTCGGTGAACACCGTGGCGTCGACAATGGTGAACGGCACGTCGAGCAACTTGGCGATGGTGCGCGCCAGGAGGGTCTTGCCCGTTCCGGTGGTTCCCACCATGATGATGTTGCTCTTCTCGATTTCCACGCCGTCATCATTCGCGGGCTGCTGCAGTCGCTTGTAGTGGTTGTAGACCGACACGGCGAGTGTGCGCTTGGCGTCGTCCTGCCCGATGACATACTGGTCGAGATACTCCTTGATCTCTCGTGGCTTGGGCACCTTTTTCTTGGGCTTGTAGGCCTCGTGGGCCTTGCCGTCCTTGGGCAGGTCGTTGTCCTCGGGCAAGTCGAGCAGGCCCGTGCTCTTCACGATGTTGTATGCCTGCACGGCACACTCCTCGCAGATGTATCCGTTGAGCCCGTTGATGAGGAGCCTCACCTCGTTTTCGCTTCTTCCGCAGAAGCTGCAACATTTCTTCGTTGTCTTCATGTCCTGCTTATCACTTCTTTCTTGTCAGCACCGCGTCGATCATGCCATATTCCTTGGCTTCCTCGGCGGTCATCCAGTAGTTACGGTCGCTGTCCTGCCACACCTTGTCGTAGGGCTGGTGCGAGTGGTTGGAGATGATGGTGTAGAGCTCCTTCTTCATCTTCAGGATCTCGCGCGCCTCAATCTCGATATCGGAGGCCTGTCCCTGCACGCCGCCCAGCGGCTGGTGAATCATCACGCGGCTGTGGGGCAGCGCCGAGCGCTTGCCCTCCGCGCCCGACACGAGGAGCACGGCGGCCATCGAGGCGGCCATGCCCGTGCAGATGGTGGCCACGTCGCTCGAGATGAACTGCATGGTGTCGTAGATGCCGAGGCCGGCCGTCACCACGCCACCCGGCGAGTTCACGTAGATGGAGATGTCCTTGCTGTTGTCCACGGAGTCGAGGTAGAGCAGCTGCGCCTGGAGCGTGTTGGCGGTGTAGTCGTCGATCTCGGTGCCGAGGAAGATGATGCGGTCCATCATCAGGCGCGAGAACACGTCCATCTGCGTCACGTTGAGCTGGCGCTCCTCCAGGATATAGGGGTTGAGATACTGGTTCTGGGCTTTCACCACGTCATCGAGTACCATGCCGTTCATGCCAAGATGCTTCGTGGCATACTTTCTAAAGTCGTTGTTCATCTGTGTAATCTTTCCTTTATATAAATAAGACGAAATAGCAGTTTCCACCTTTCCATAAAGCTTTCGTCCGCAAAGACCATGCCATTGCTTGCCGGCTTTCTCTGCCTATTCTATGACAAAGATAATAAAAAATCTCGAGAAACCAACACGAATGGATTATTTTTCTTCAAAATATCACCCGAAAGGGCTTGAAAAATCGGGAGCACGCAGATTTCGTTGGATACGACCGACCCACTCGCCATAAAAGAATGTGACGCATGGAAATCCCCAGTCTCATGCGCCACATTCCATTATGTTGTCCCAAACTGCATCGGCCCACTTTTATTTCCGGGTTATTTTTTCTCCATATATTCCAGTTTTTGCGTACTTTTGCACACGAAACTCAGATCATTCTGACATGAGAAAGACATTCTGCATGGTTCTCGCCACAGCCACATTGGCGCTCGTCACTTCGTGTGCCACCTTGGTGGCTGGCGGAAATCCGACCATCATCATCGACGGTGACACGCCCAACCCGGTGACCATCGTCACGGCCAGGAAGACCTACAAGGACGTGTTGCTGCCTGTCACCGTGGAGGTCAACCGCCATAAGATAGAGGGGCAACGAATACAGGTCTTATCAAAGACTGAAAAATACCGCGACATCTACCTCACGAAGAAGACCAACTCGTGGGCTTACGGCAACATCTTGTTGGGCGGGCTGATTGGTTGGGGCATCGACCTCATCACCAACTGCGTGGCCAAGCCCAAGGACACCAATTTCTACCTCATAGAGAAAAAGGACATGCCGCAGCTCGCCGCGCCAGCGGCGGACACGCTGACCACGAGTCCAGCAAGCAAGCCATAAGCGCGCAGGCCGCTCACAGTTCCACGCTATCCAGGCGCAGACGGATGGTCCCTGCGGGCACGCGCGCCGTCACCTCGTCGCCACTGCGCTTGCCCAGCAAGGCCTGGGCGATGGGCGACTTGATGGATATCTTGCCTTCCTTCAGGTTCACCTCGTGAGGGCTCACGATGGTGTAGGTCATCGTGCGGTTGTTGGCGAGGTTGGTGATCTGGATGCGGCTCAGCAGCCCCACGCAGTCGGCCTGCAGCCTTGTCTTGTCGATGACACGGGCGTTCTCGAGCACCTTCTGCTTGAAGCGTATGCGCCCAAGCAGTCGCCACTGCTCGCGCTTGGCGGCGTGATACTCGAAGTTCTCGCTCAGGTCGCCCTTGTCGCGGGCCTCAGCGATGGCGTCGCGCACGCGTGGCAGCTCCACCTGCTCCAGCTCGCGCAACTCGGCCACGAGCTCATCGTAGCCTTCCTGTGACATGTATTCCATGAGATGTTTATGTTATTGCGTTATGTTTTTCAAAAATGCGGCAACAAAGACAGCGCAGGCGAGCACAATGAAAACAGGCTCTCAAAGTGACAAGCGCGACCTACCTTTTGCAAAGGTACACAACATTTCCCAAATTATCCTTTCCTCTCGCAAAAAAATCAAAGTCTCCTGGCATTTGTGGTGTTGGCTTCGCCCCGAACTGCGGCAAACGACGGGAAGGCCTTCCTTGTGGGAGATTGTCTTGTTTTTTTGCCAAAAAGTTTGTTCGCCGTTTGGGTTGAAATAGGCTGAAACAGCAAGCCCCTGCGCCCTTTTCGCCTTGTCGGGAGGTCCGCAAAGGCCTTCCAACTGGAAGTTGACGCCCTATCGACAGACGATAGATGCTTCATCGAGGGCCGGTTGCTGCCGTATCGAAGGGTGTTCCGACACACATGG
>DAIOEQ010000150.1:0-5841 GCA_036746215.1 Prevotella sp. | reverse complement strand
GTCCTTGTGCGAGACCTTCCGCTCTTCCTTCCGCTCTTCCTTCCGCTCTTCCTTCGGCGTGTCCCTCAGCATGGCCTTCGAGCTTGGCATTGCCGAGCACGTCGTTTTGTATCATGATAGCGTTGATGTGCTCATCGTAAGCGTGCCGCTCGGCGTTGGTCATGGAGTAGTATTGCAGCTTAGCGCGCGCTTCTTGCAGCCCTGGTGCCTTGGTGTCGGGGCTGATGACACCGTTCTTGAGATAGTAGACCCATTCCTCCAAGGGTGACTTGGCCACGGAGTTGAACTCATTGACGCGCACCAGAATGTAGGTGGGGAAGATGTCGGCCGGTGTCTTCTTGACGATGGTGCCCTTCTCCTTTGCGCTGACGACAAGCTGGTCTTGCGTGTGCAGTCCGATGAAGTTGTTCTGTCCCACGTAGATATAGTCGGATCCTTTTCCCAGGTCAAAGTAGAGGATGCTGATGGAGTATACCTTCTTGACCTCCTTGTAGGTCTCGCCGAGGTTGATGTGCTCTGTGATGGCCTTCGCCACGCCGTAGAGCACGCGCTCGAGGTAGTAGAGCTCGCTCGTGTTCTGTATCTCGACGATGATGATGTCACCCTTACTGTTCTTTGCCTTGATGTCCACCCGGTTGAACTTGTCGTCTTCGGCTTGCTGATTGCCTTCGCTTTCGAGTATTTCCACGATCTTGATGGGCTCGTTGAGAAACACGGTGAGGAAGCCCTCGAGCACGCCGAAGTTGGCCTTCTGTCTGAGCAGTCGCTTGATGGCCCAGTCGAAGCGGATGTATCTGTCCCTGAGTTCTGTCATGACTAAGCGTTTTGATGTGCTTGGCAAAGATAATCTTTTCCTGCGACTGTCGCAAGCCTTTGGCGGTAAATTGTTTGCTGAACATAAAAAAGCAGGTTGGCAAGGTCCGTTGTGCCTTGTCAACCTGCCAGTTGTTATCCAGTGTTATTCCGGGAGATTACTTCTTGGTGAGCGTCAGGTTGGTCAGGATGCGCCATGCGCCCGCGCCCGGCTGGTAGAAGTAGAGTGCCTGGCTTGCCGGGAAGGTGATGGTCGTCGGGAAGGCGTCGCCCTCACCCAGAGCCCAGGGAGCCGTCACGTCGTCGGCGGTGTAGCTGGTGCCGTTGTCGGTGACCCACATCCATGTGTAGCTGCTGCCGTAGCTGGCGATCTGCTCACCGCAGATGAAGCCTAACGTGCCCTGCTTGGTGGCCGTGTCGAAGGAGTAGCGGAAGTGCCACTCGCAGTCGATGGACGCGCCGACGTTGATGAGGCCGGGAGCCGACACGGTGAGGATATTGTCGTAGTCCTCGCTCTCCTCGTCGGTTGCTCCGCTGATGGTCACCACCTTGCTGAAGGTGCTTGTGCCCGAGCCCGACTCGATGTTTCCGGCGAGCGTCCACTTGCCGAAGAACTTCTCATAGAAGGCTGCGTCGTTGTCGCGGATGGTGATGACGGTCGAGGCGTTCGTGCCGATCTTCGCGCCGTTGGCGCTCACGATGGTGAGCTTGAAGGTACGGTTCTCGTTAATCTCCGCGTCGTCCACCATCTTGACCTCAACGTTCATGGTTCCGCTTGTGAGCGTGTCGGCCTTGATGTTGATGGTCTTCGAGGTGATCATGTAGTTCACGTCCTCCTTGGCGGGGTTGGTGCCTACCTCCTCAGCCTTCACCTTGACGGTGACGTTGCCGTTGCGCAGTCCCTCCACGTTGATGGGGATGTTGACGATGCCGGCGCTCTCCTTCGTGACGATTGAGTCGCTGGCGAAGCTGACGGTCGCGTCCTTGGTGTTGAAGTCGTCGTCGCTCGAGCAAGCGGCAAACAGCGACACAACAGCCAGCAGCATGAATAATTTGATATATTTCATGTCTTGTTATTTTTCAGTTTGTTGTTTACTCTTATTAATAGCCGGGGTTCTGCACGACCTTCTTGTTGACGTCGGTCTCATGCTTCGGGATGGGCCAAGTCATCTTGGGCGAGTTGGCGGCCTCCGTGTAGTCGGTCGTCGTGGCGCCGGGCAGCAGGCAGAGGCTGCGGTCCTGCGGTGTGCCACGCTTGATGCCCTCGTGCCAGCGCTTCAGGTCGAAGAGGCGTGTGCCCTGTCCCACCATCTCGCGCTCGCGCTCGTTCTTCACCTCGTTCATCAAGGCTGTCTGTGAGGGGAAGGCTGTCTCGGTGTAACCGGTGATACGCTTGCTCTTCAGCTCGTTGAGATACTTGGCACCGTTGGTGAGGTCGCCAGCCTGCGTGTAGGCCTCGGCGGCGATGAGGTACATCTCAGAGATGGTGAACACCTTGGGCTCGATGGCGAAACGAGCGTACTCGTAGCCCTGCAGCTTGTCGTAGAGAGCACCGTGGTCGGCATACTTGTTGAAGGCGTAGACCGTGCCAGAGGCACCCGTGTTGGTGGTGATGCTTACCTGGTTGAAGAACACGTCCAAGCGTGTGTCATGAGTCGTATCAGTTTCGTTAGCCAGGTAGAGATCCATCAGGGTCTGAGTGGGCACGTAGTCGGGCACGGCGCCATCCTGGTAAGGCTGGTAGCGGATACCTGTCTGTGCGGGAAGCTCGTCCTTCGTGGGGACGGCCAGCTGCAGGATCGTCTCGTTGCCACCGTCGTTGTGCCAGAGGTCCTCGAGCTCGTCGGCGTCCTCGGCCAGCGTGTAGCGTCCGCTGTTGATGAGCTGTGTGGCTTGCTGTGCGGCGTTCGCATAGTCGTGTGTGTAGAGGGCCATGCGTGCGCGGAGTGCCGTGATGGCGTCCTTCGAGTAGTAGCCGTAGCTGGCCTCGCCCTGTGCGGTGATGTAGACGGCCGCTGAGTCGAGGTCGTCAGACACCTGCTGCATGGTCTCCTTCAGGGTCTTGCGGGCAGGATAGGTGCCGGCGTTGGATGAGGGAGCGTAGTCGAGGCGGTAAGACACACCGCTGTTGGCGGCGTCGGCTGTCTCGGGCTCATAGTCGGCGCAGAAGTACTGCGAGAGCATGAAGATGGCGTAGGCGCGTGTGTAGTAGGCGTCGCCCACGGTGGTCTTCACGGTTGCGATGTTATCAGCGGTGTATGAGCTCTTGGCCTCAAACTTCTTCCATCCGTCGAGGATGTAGTTGGCGCGGCTCATGATGGCCTGGTAGTTGGCATAGACCGTCTCAAAGTAACCGGTGCTTGAGGTGTAGGTGTGGCGGTACATGTCGCCGAGCGTGTTGGAGAAGCCCGTCACGGCGTCGAAACCGTCGCACTGTATCTCCGGTGCGTTGTAGAAGTTGCCGTCTATGCTGCTGCGGAGGCCCGAGTAGAGGCCCACGCGGGCGTTGGCGAAGTCGGTCGGCGTGCTGATGCCCTCGGTGTCGGGCAGTGCGTTGTAGGGCTCCTTGTCCATGTCGCACGACGCCAGCAGTCCGGCTGCCAAAGCCAACATCAAATATGTTTTCTTCATGGTGTTTTGCTTTTTTAATTGTTAGAATGTGAGTTCAGCGCCAAATGAGATCTGGAGCGTGTTGGGGTAGTTGCCGAGCGTGTAGTCGCTGTCGACCTCAGGATCGTAGCCCTTGTAGCCGGTGAACGTCAGCAGGTTGCGGCCCACGAAGAACACCTTGGCACCCTTGAGGAAGTGGGTGGCGTCCATCCACTTCTTGGGGAAGCTGTAGGACAGCTGCAGATACTTCAGGCGCACGAACGAGGCGTTCTCGAGCAGGCGGGTGTCACCATTCTGGTAGATGGCGTCGGCGGCTGCGATGTCGGTCTTGTCGCCCGGCTTCTGCCACATGTGGAACATGGCCGTGCTCTGGTTGTTCTGCGTGGCGAAGGTCGGGTTCTCCGTGAACCAACGCTCGTTGTTGTACATGTAACGTCCGAACATGCCCGTGAACTGCACGTCGAGCTCAAAGCCCTTCCATGTCAAGGTGGAGACCAGGCCGCCAGACCAGGGAGCGATGAAGCTCTTGCGGGTCATCACGTTGTAGCTGTCGTCGGGCTGCTGCTTGGTCTCGTTGCCGTTGCCGTCAATCCAGACGTTCTGTCCGTCGCGAGAGTCGACGTGGCTCCAGATGGGACCGTAGAAGTCGCCGTAGGCGTGACCTACCTCCAGGCGCAGGCCGTTGGCCTCGTAAGAGTCGGCGTCGTTGAGCAGCTTGGTGATGCGGTTCTTGTTGTAGTTGCCGTTGACCTTCACGTTCCAGAACCAGTCCTTGTTCTTGATGATGTCCACGCCGACGGTGAAGTCGAAGCCGCGGTTGTACATCTCGGCGATGTTGCCCCAACCAGCAGAGAAACCAGTGGTGTAAGAGTAGGGCACCTGCATGAGCATGTTGGATGTGGTCTTGTCGTAGTATTCGAAGTCGAAGGTCACGCGGTCCACCAGCTTGCCGGTGAGGGCGAGGTTGAAGGTCTTCACGGTCTCCCATGTCAGGTCAGGGTTGGAGGCGTTCTTGATGGCCGTGCCGCTCTGTCCGTTGTAGAGCGGTCCTGAGCCCACGAGGCCGAGAGCCATGTAGGGGCTGATGCCCGAGTTGCCGGTGGATCCGTAGCTCACCTTGAGCTGCAGGTCGTTGAGCCAGCTGCGTGTGCTCTTCATGAAGTCTTCCTTGGTGACGTTCCACATGGCGGCTGCCGCGCCGAAGGTGGCCCAGCGGTTGTTCTCGCCGAAGAGCGAGCTGCCGTCGCGGCGGAGCGAGAGGTCGACGAAGTACTTGTCGTCGAATGAGTAGTTGAGCATGCCGAACCAAGAGTTGCGCACCTCCTCCGAGATGGAGTGGGAGGGGACGGTGGCTGAAGCGCCAGCAGACATGAGGAACAGGCGGTTGTCGGTCAGGCCGTCGGCCGACGCGCTGAACGACTGTGTCTTGGAGGTCATCGACTCCTGTCCGAGCAGGACGGTGAAGTCGTGCTTGCGGGCCACGTTGAACTTATACTCGGCGGTGTTGGTCACCGTCCAGCGGTAGAAGCGTGAGAACGTCTCAGAGGCTGTTCCCGTGGGGTTCACGTCGGGGTCTTCGGTGATGGTCCACTTGTAGGATCCGCGCAGGTCGTTGGCGTCGAGGCCGAGGGCCGAGCGCAGGTTGAGGCCCTTGATGGGGTTGATGTTGACAAACATGTTCTCGTTGAGGCGCACGCGGTCCATGTGGCGGGGCTGCCAAGATGAGATGTAGTAGGGGCTGTACCAGCCCATCTGGTCATAGAAGTTGAGCTTCTCGCCATAGCCCTTGAAAGTGCTGTTGGCGTAGTCGGTGGGGTCGAGGCCGATGACCTCGCGGGTGGGCTGTGTGGGCAGGTAGGTGCGTGCGGCGAAGGTCTTGTTGTAGATACTGTTGGCTTGGCTGCCCCACAGGCTCTCGCGATACTTGGTGAAGGCGAGGTTGGTGTTGGCGCCGATCTTCAGCCAGGGGTTGATGTTCGACTCGATGTTGGCGCGGAGGGTCTCACGGCGCATGTTGGAGTCGTCGATGACACCCGTCGACTTGTAGTGGCCGAACGAAATCAAGTAAGCTACGTTCTGGCTGCCGCCGCGCACGCTGGCGTCGATCTGTGAGGTGGGCTTGCTGTCGCCGAAGAGCTCCTTGTTCCAGTCGGTGCCGATGCCGTACTTCTTGTAGTAGGCGCGCTCGGCCTGGAAGTTGGCGCTGTTGGCCAGTGAGGGGTCGAGGATCTGCTGGAACTCCAGCCACTGGTTGGCGTCCATCATGTCGGCCTTGTCGCCTGTGTAGCGTGAGATGCCATACTGTGCGGAGACGCTCACCGTGGGAGCCTCTCCGAACTTGCCCTTCTTGGTAGTGAGGATGATGACGCCGTTGGCGGCGCGCGAACCGTAGATGGCGGTCGACGATGCGTCCTTCAG
>DAIOEQ010000149.1:0-5864 GCA_036746215.1 Prevotella sp. | reverse complement strand
CTGAGCATCAGGGCGTCGGTGTTCGAGTAGATGGCGTTGGCGATGTCGGTAACTTCGGCGCGTGTGGGGCGCGGGTTCTCGATCATGGTATGGAGCATCTGCGTGGCCACGATGACCGGTTTTTTCTTCTGCACACACTTGCGGATGATCATGCGCTGTATGCCCGGTATCCGCTCTATGGGAACCTCGATGCCCAGGTCTCCGCGGGCCACCATCACGCCATAACTGGCGTCGATAATCTCATCGATATTGTCGACTCCCTCCTGGTTTTCTATCTTCGAGATGATCTTGATGTCGGAGTGGTGCTCGTCGAGGATGTCCTGCACGGCCTTCACGTCTGCCGCCGACCTCACAAAGCTGTGGGCGATGAAGTCGATGTCCTCATCGATGGCCAGCAGGATGTTGCGCTTGTCCTTCTCCGTGAGCGCGGGCAGGTCGATGTGCTCACCCGGCACGTTCACGCTCTTGTGGGCGCCCAGCACGCCATCGTTCTGCATGGTAGCGTAGACGGTGGGACCGACGATGTCCATGACCTGCATGTCGAGCAAGCCATCGTCTATCAGGATATGGTCTCCCACCTTGACGTCACGGGCGAAGTCGGCATAGTTCACATTGATGATGTCGTGGGTGGTCTCCATCTCCGGACGGCCAAAAATCTTCACCACGTCACCCGTCTTGTAGGTGATCTTATCCTTGACATCGGTCGTGCGGACCTCCGGTCCCTTCGTGTCTATGAGAATGCCGATATGCGGCGACACGGCACGCACGTTGCGAATGATATTGCGAATGCCATCCTGAGAAGCGTGAGCCGTGTTCATCCTGACCACATTCATGCCTGCGAAGAACAGCTTGCGCAGGAAATCCACATCACAACGGCGATCACTAACGGAACATACAATCTTTGTCTGCTTCATAATAATTTTGATCCTTTTGTCTACCTGCAAAGTTACTATATTTTTTTGGATTTGTCCGCCCAACGTGCGCATAAAATATCCTACGCAAAGGTTTACGTGGAATTTAACACACCGCGCCCTCTCCACCTGTCAAATTATTATTAACTTTGCCGTCAACATAACGAACTATGACACTAATCATGAAAGAACTGAAAGCTCTGAACCGTCGCACCGCACCCAAGAGCGCGATGCCCGAACGTATCATCCAGTTTGGCGAGGGCAACTTCCTTCGCGCGTTTGTCGACTGGATTATCTTCAACATGGACCAGAAGACCGACTTCAACTCGAGCGTGGTGGTCGTACAGCCCATCGCCCACGGCATGGTGGACTGGCTCAACGGCCAAGACGGCCTCTACCACGTCAACCTGCAGGGCAAGGAGAACGGCGCTCCCGTCAACACGCTCACGCGCATCGACGTCATCAGCCGGGCGCTCAACCCCTACACGCAGTTTCAGGCTTTCCTGGCGCTCGCCGAGCAGCCCGAGATGCGCTTCATCATCTCCAACACCACGGAGGCGGGCATCGCCTTCGATCCCGCCTGCCGCCTGGCCGACGCGCCCGCCGCAAGCTACCCCGGCAAGCTCGTGCAGCTGCTCTTCCACCGCTACCAATACTTCGAGGGCGACCCCACCAAGGGAATGATTCTCATGCCCTGCGAGCTTATCTTCCTCAACGGCCATCACCTGAAGGAGTGCATCTTCCAGTATATCGAGCTGTGGAAAGACGACATGGGCGACGACTACGAGGGCTTCAAGGCATGGTTCACCGACCATTGCTACGTCTGCGCCACGCTGGTGGACCGCATCGTGCCCGGCTTCCCACGCGACACCATCCACGACATCCAACAGAAGATATGCTATAAGGACAACCTCGTGGTGAAGGCGGAGAGCTTCCACCTCTGGGTCATCGAGAAGGCGGAGAACATGACCGTCGGGCAGATGAGGGAGGAGTTCCCGGCCGAGAAAGCCGGCTTGCACGTGCTCATCACGCCCGCAAGGTGACCCTGCTCAACGGTCCCCACACGGTCTTGTCGCCCGTGGCATTCCTTAGCGGGGTCAACATCGTGCGCGACGCCTGCGAGCATCCGGTCATCGGCCGCTACATCCACAAGGTGCAGTTTGACGAGCTCATGCAGACGCTCGACTTGCCGCTCGACGAGTGCAAGCAGTTTGCCAACGACGTGCTGGAGCGTTTCGAGAATCCCTTTGTCGACCACCAGGTCACGTCCATCATGCTCAACAGTTTCCCGAAGTATGAGACGCGCGACCTGCCCGGCGTGAAGACCTACCTCAAGCGCAAGGGGAAGCTGCCCGAGGGCCTGGTGTTCGGCCTGGCCGCCATCATCACTTATTATAAAGGTGGGAAGCGCGCCGACGGAACGCCCGTCACGCCCAACGACGACCCCAAGATCATGGACCGCCTGACGCAACTCTGGGCTACCGGCGACACGCAGGCCGTGGCCGAGGGCGTGCTGGCGTTCGACTACGTGTGGCACGAGGACCTCAACCAGACCGTGCCCGGCCTCTGCGCCATGGTGAAGGGCTATCTTGACCTCATACAGGAGAAAGGCATGCTGGAGGCCGTGAAGACCATTCTGGCATAGCCATCCCGTGGGCTGGCCATGAGGGGGAGGGGCCATGCCCGCTTTCACACACACGTGCCACACCTTCACAGGGCAGTGGCACATCAATCCGCAAAAGAAGGAAATCCGCGGCACTTGCATTCGCAGGTGTCGCGGATTTCTCTTTTATGGCGCTTGCGGCAGCAAGCGTTGCGGATTTCTTTATGGCTGTTACCGAGCGTCCAAATATTGGGCGCACATCTCGGCGCATCGCTCGCCGTCGACACCCGCCGACACGATGCCGCCCGCATAGCCCGCGCCCTCGCCACAGGGAAAGAGCCCCCGCAGGCGCACATGTTGCAACGTGTCGGGCTCACGACAGACGCGGAGGGGGCTCGACGTGCGCGTCTCGGTGGCGATGACCACCGCCTCGTTGGTCAGGAAGCCATGCTTGCGCTTGCCGAAAAACTTGAATCCCTCCTGCAAGCGATGGGCCACGAAGGGCGGCAACCAGAAATGGAGGGGCGAGCTGATCAGGCCCGGCGCATAGCTGCTGTCGGGAAGGTCGTAGCTGAGCCGGCTGTTCACGAAGTCGGCCATGCGCTGGGCGGGAGCCGTCTGCTGGCGGTTGCCCTGCTGCCAGCACATCTTCTCCAGGTGCTCCTGGAAGCGCATCACACGGAGCACATCGTCGGCCGGCTCCGGCTCGCCACCAGCCGGCAGCATGCCCGCAACGTCATCTGGCTCCACCTGCACCACCATGCCCGAGTTGCTCCAGCGGGTGCCACGGTTGCTTGGCGACATGCCGTTGACGACAATCTGCTCGGGGCCCGTGGCTGCGGGAATGACAAAACCACCCGGACACATGCAGAACGAATAGACACCGCGCCCTTCGACCTGCGTCACCACCGAATACTCGGCTGCGGGCAGATACTTGCCGCGTCCCTGGCGGGAGTGATACTGTATCTGGTCGATGAGCTGTGCCGGATGCTCCAGGCGCACGCCCACGGCGATGCCCTTGGCCTCCATTTCCACATGGGCCTGGTGCAGGTAGCGATAGACGTCACGGGCGCTGTGGCCTGTGGCCAGGATGACGGGGCCGCGAAACGTGAGCTCGCGGCCAGTGGCCAGGTCGACGGCCTCCACGCCTGTCACGCTGTCGCCTTCCATGAGGAGCGAGGTCATCTTGGTCTGGAAGTGAACCTCTCCCCCACTCCGCAAGATCTGCTCACGCATATTCTCTATGACGCGCGGCAGCTTGTCGGTTCCAATGTGCGGATGGGCGTCGGCCAAGATCGACGGTGAGGCGCCAAACTGGCAAAACACGTTCAGTATCTTCTCCGTCGAACCACGTTTCTTGCTGCGCGTGTAGAGTTTGCCGTCGCTGAAGGCTCCCGCGCCGCCCTCGCCGAAACAATAGTTGCTCTCAGGGTCCACTCGCTGTGTCTTGGTGATGAGGGCCATGTCCTTCTTGCGCTCATGCACATCCTTGCCCCGCTCCAGCACAACGGGCCTGTAGCCCAACTCCACCAGGCGCAAGGCCGCAAACAGGCCACCGGGACCCATACCCACCACGATGACGCGCGGACGGTCGGCCACGTCGCCATAGGCGGTGGGCGTGTAAGCGTCGTCCTGCGGCAGCTCGTTGACATAGACGCGCACCTGCAGGTTGACATAGATGGTACGTTGGCGGGCGTCAATGCTGCGGCGCAACACGCGCACACGCCGCACGGTTCGGGCGTCGATGCCCTTGTCGCGTGCCAGGAAGTCGATGATGCCTTGCTCGCTGTAAGCGACCTGCGGCAACACTCTCAATTGATATTCGTTGACCATAATCTTTCTTGTTTACGACAAAGTTACGACTATTTTCCAATTATCCGCACCCCCATCCTCAATTATTTTTCGCCACGCCACGCAAGAAAACGCGCAACTTTGCGTTTGACCTGTAGAAACCCATCTGACACGCAATGAAAACAAACAGCAAATCGCTCGTGACCACATTCATCATCGGCATGGCCCTGATGGTCACCAGTTGCGGCACGACACAAGATGCCACGCAACCATTAGGCAACAATATCGACTCCATCCAGGTGGAGGTGTCAAAGCCCATGACGTCATACGCCATTCTCCTGGACCAGGGCCGAAAAGCCATAGTAACCCACAACGGCCAAGTCGAGCGAGCTCTGACGGCCAAGGAGACCGGTAAGCTCAAGTCGCTGGCCAAGAAGCTTTTCGTCAAGAAGAGCGACCCCATCATCCTGTCGGAAGAGAAAGGCTACGGGCGCACCAGCCAGCCCATCTTCCGCGTCACCATATATAATAAAGGTAAGGGTGAGACCACCCGCTACGACATGGGCGATGAGGACAACGGCGTGACCCAAGCCACCACAAAGCGCATACGCTACACGGAAGCGTTCCGCGAATTCATGTTCAACGTGTTCAACATAATCCGCTAAACCACCATGCGACAACTCACCATCGACTCAAGCCGCCATCCCTTGTTCGGGAAATTCAAGGCCCTCTACGAAACCAGTTTCCCCATCTTCGAGCAACGCACCGCCACGCAGCAGGAAGACGCCTTTCAAGACGAGCGTTATCGCCTGCTGGCCTTCGAGGAAGGCCATGAGTTTGTAGGTTTCATCTCCTGTTGGCAGTTTGCCGCCTATTGCTATGTGGAGCACTTCGCCATCAGCGCCCACCTGCGGGGCAAGGGCTACGGTAGCCGCCTGCTCCAGGCATTTGTCGAGCAAACGCCCACCATGGTCATCCTGGAGATAGACCCTGTAATAGACAAGATGACGGAGGCGCGCCTGAGGTTTTACAAGGCATGCCACTTCGCGGAAAACGCTTACGAACATCACCATCCTCCCTACCGCGATGGCTTTCAGCCCCACCCACTGACAGTGCTCTCCTCGGGGAGAACCTTAACCGACAGGGAGTTTCGCACGTTCCAAACGGACCTAAGGCGTATCGTCATGCGCAAAGACGCAAAGGGAGAACAGTCATCCCCTATAGCGACAAGAAATTCCGAACAAGATTGAAACAACAAGACAAAAGTTCTCCCGAGAATGGCGCAGCAGCCATCACGGACCTTGATGCCCGCATATACACGCTGTTTTTCATCATTCATGTAAATGTCTGTAAGTCTGCGACATACGAACTTTCTTGGGCTCACGGCTGTCCTCTCCATGCGGGAATGTCGGAAGAAGATGCCAAATCGAGCCTCCATCTCTTACCTCTCGTGTCTCGATTCGGCGCTGGTCGCCTCCCCTTCTGTCAGAGAACGAGCCTCGATAGCTATCAAATCTCCCAGCCTGTTGCCTGCCTCGCTGCGTTTTTCAGGTTCAACA
>DAIOEQ010000148.1:383-5868 GCA_036746215.1 Prevotella sp. | reverse complement strand
GATGTCAAGATAGAAACACACGGTCTCTGGGCTTTCTTGTCGCACATGTTCAAAAACATGGTGAATGAGACCTGTCTTCCCGATACGGCGAGGGGAAATCAAGACTATATTGCGCTCATTTTGCAAGGCTCCAGTGATGAGCTCTGTCTCTTTTTGGCGGTCGCAGAAATAATCTGCACCCTTATAACCATAGATAACAAAAGGGTTATTCAGTTGCTCCATAGCACATTACGCTTATTACATATTTTGTGTTACATATTTTATGGAATGCGAAGATACACTTTTCAAGCCAAACGCACAAGAAAAATCACATTTTTTCTTGCATCATGTGACAAAAAGTACCAACAAGCGAATTTCCGCACGAAAGGACTATCGTCTCGACAAAAAGCCGTATCTTTGCATTGTAATAGAAACAAAAAAGACATGAGAACAATGCTGATCACGCTGGCGTTGGCCCTTTGCAGCCTGGGCGCCACCGCCCAAGCGAGCTATCACCGCGCAACCTTCCCTGGAGGAAGATACAAAATCTACCGTGTCGCCTTGCAAGACAAGCGCGGCACCGACTACTCGCTGAAACACCCGGAACGCTTCCTCTCGCAGCGGGCGCTCGACCGACGCGCTAAGCAAGGACTGGCCATCGACTCCACTGACCTGCCTCTCTCTCGCAAATACCTGAAGAAGCTGGCGGCCAAGGGATTCGCGGTCATAGGCGCCAGCAAGTGGAACAACACGGTGCTGGTCAAGGACACCAGCGCCACGGCAAGCCAGCGTCTCCGCGCGTTGCCCTTCGTGACCTCCGTGACAAGGGTGTTTGCCGGGGCGGACTCAATACTGGTGGGCAACATCTCTAAGCTCACCGCCGACACAGCGCAGGCCCACTACAAGGCCAAGACACTCTACGGGCATGGCGGAAGCCAAATCCGCACCTTCAACGGGCAGAAGCTCCACGAGGCGGGATTCCGAGGCGATGGCAAGCTCATCGCCGTGGTCGACGGCGGCTTCATGAACGCCGACAAGATCGGATATCTCAAGAACGTGAGCATCCTGGGCACGCGCAACTGCGTCTATCCCTACACCTCCAACATCTACGACGAGCTCGACCACGGCACCATGGTGCTCTCCACCATGGCCGCCAACAGCGACAGTCTCTTCGTCGGCACGGCGCCTGGCGCCTCTTACCTGCTGGTGCGAAGCGAATATGGGCCACTGGAGAACCTCGTGGAGGAAGATTTCTGGGCGCAAGCTGTGGAATACGCCGACTCGATGGGCGCCGACATCGTCAACTCCTCGTTGAGCTATACGCAGTTTGACGACAAGGCGGCCAGCCACAAGTATCGCGAGCAGGACGGCCTGACGGCGCTGGTCTCGCGCACGGCGTCGATGATGGCGGGCAAGGGCATGATCCTGGTGAACAGCGCCGGCAACGAGGGCGCGGGCAGATGGAAGCGCATCGGCTTCCCCAGCGACGCGCGCGACGTGCTGACCGTGGGCGCCATCGACCGCGACAGCCTCATCACGTCCTTCAGCAGCGTCGGCCCCTCCTTCGACGGCAGGGTCAAGCCCGACGTGGTGGCCGTGGGCTCACGGGCAACGGTCGTCAACGGCGAGGGCCTCATCACGGCGGCCAGTGGCACGTCGTTCTCATCGCCCATCACCTGCGGCATGGTGGCTTGCCTTTGGCAGGCGTTGCCCGGCAAGACGGCATCTGAAATCATGCAGCTCGTCAGGAAGTCGGCCGACCGCGCCGACTATCCCGACAACATCTACGGATATGGCATCCCCGACTTCTGGAAAGCTTACCAGATGGGACTGAAGAAATAACACCTCGACACTCGCGACATGGAACACAAGCCCCTGACTCTCTATGAACTCAACTCGCTGGTGCGCGAGGTCGTCGAGACCTCGCTGGACAGGGGCTATTGGGTGGAGGCCGAACTGTCGGAGGCTCGCGAGGTAAGAGGCCACTGTTACATGGAGCTCATACAGAAGGACCCCTTCTCGGCGACGCCCGTGGCACGCGCCTCGGCCAAATGTTGGAAAAACCGCTGGAGCACGCTCCGCCCCAAGTTTGAGCGCACCACGGGCCAACCACTCCATGCGGGACTGAAGGTATTGCTCTGGGTGACGGCCAGCTTCCATGAGGCCTATGGCTTCTCGTGGATCGTGCAAGACATCGACCCCACCTACACGCTGGGCGACATGGCGCGCAAACGCATGGAGATCATCCGCCAACTGAAAGAGGAGGGGGTGTTCGACCTGCAGAAGGAGTTGCGCCTGCCGATGTTCGCGCAACGCGTGGCGGTCATCTCCTCTGAAAACGCGGCGGGTTACGGCGACTTCCGCAACCAACTGGCTGACAACGGGCATGGCTTGCGGTTTGAGGCGACGCTGTTCCCGGCCATCATGCAGGGTGACCAGGTGGAGGCCTCGGTCATCGGCGCGCTCGACAGCATCTATGAGGTGGCCGACCAGTATGACGTGGTGGTCATCATCCGCGGCGGCGGCGCCACAGCCGACCTCAGCGGTTTCGACACGCTGCGACTGGCCGAGAACGTGGCCAACTTCCCACTGCCCATCATCACGGGCATAGGCCACGAGCGCGACGAGAGCGTGCTCGACATGGTGGCCTACCAGCGGGTGAAGACGCCCACAGCGGCGGCGGCGTGCCTCATCGACAACCTCATGGTGGTCAGCAGGCGGCTCGACGACTGGCAGGAGACCATCCGCCTGCGCGTGAGCCAACGCTTGGCGCTGGAGCACGCGCGTCTCGAGAAGACCGTGGCGCGCATCCCCACCCTCTTCCACTTGGCCCAGACACGCCAGGAGACGCGTCTCGAACGCCTGTCGACCGCCATCGCGCAGCTCATGCGAGAGCGCTTGACCACGGAGCGCCTGCGCCTCCAGCGGCTGGAGGCGGGCATCGGTCCGCTGGCGCTAAACCGGCTGGAGACTGAGCGCCACCGACTGGACCGACTGGACCTGCGGGCCAAGGCCCTCGACCCGGCACGCCTGCTCAAGCGAGGATACAGCATGACACTCGTTGACGGGCGCGTGGTGCGCGACCCTGCCTGCCTGCGCGTGGGCGACGTGGTGGAGACGCGCGTGGAGAAAGGGGCGTTCACCGCAACGGTCAAGACCATCAGCAAACAATCATCCTAAACATAAGACAAAAGACCATGGCCAAAGAGACAAAATACGAAGAGGCGGTCGACAAGCTCGAGAACATCGTGCAACGACTGGAAAACGACGAGATGGGCATCGATGAGATGACGGCCGAGCTGAAAAAGGCGCAGCAGCTCATCAAGCTCTGCAAAGAACGGCTGACCAAGACCGACGACGAAATCAAAAAGATACTCGACGGCGCGAACGGAGGGAAAGACTGACGAAAGTAAGTAAATATAGCGCGTAAAAGTTGCGGATAATAATATTATTTTGTACTTTTGCAGCAGTTTATAAGAGAAAGTTTAAAATATCAGATAATATGAAAGATTTTGATTGGGCTAATTTGACATTCGGCTACCGCAAGACCGACTACAACGTGCGTTGTTACTATCACGATGGCAAGTGGGGCGAGATAGAAGTGTGCTCCGACGAATACATCAACATGCACATGGCAGCCACTTGCCTGCACTACGGCCAAGAGGCCTTTGAGGGCCTCAAGGCTTATCGCTGCCCCGACGGCAAGGTGCGCGTCTTCCGCGTCGACGAGAACGCCAAACGCCTGCGGAGCACCTGCGACGGCATCGTCATGCCGAAGGTGCCCACGGAGATGTTCATCGAGATGGTGAAAAAGGTCGTAAGGCTGAACCAAGAGTACATCCCAACCTATGAGAGCGGCGCCACGCTCTACATCCGTCCGCTGCTGGTGGGCATCAGCCCGCAGGTCGGCGTGCATCCCGCCAAGGACTACCTGTTCCTCATCTTTGTCACACCCGTGGGTCCCTACTTCAAGGGTGGCTTCCAGTGCAACAAGTACGCTATCGTGCGCGACTGGGACCGCTCGGCTCCCCTGGGAACGGGCATCTACAAGGTGGGCGGCAACTACGCCGCGTCGCTCAAGGCGCACATGTTCGCAGCCAGCAAAGGCTATGGCTCAGAGTTCTACCTCGACGCCAAGGAGAAGAAGTATGTGGACGAGTGTGGAGCCGCCAACTTCTTCGGCATCAAGAACGGCACGTATGTCACGCCGAAATCGACATCTATCCTGCCCTCCATCACCAACAAGAGCCTCATCCAGATCGCCGAGGACCTCGGCCTGAAGGTGGAGCGCCGTCCGGTGCCCGTGGATGAGCTCGACAGCTTCGAGGAGGCTGGAGCTTGCGGAACGGCTGCCGTCATCTCGCCCATCTCGGAGCTCGACGACCTCGACACCGGCAAGAAGTATGTCTTCGGCGACAAGCCCGGACCCTGGTCAACCAAGCTCTACGAGACATTGCGTGGCATCCAGTATGGCACCGTGGAAGACAAGCACGGCTGGACCACCGTCGTCATCGACTAAGCACCAACGACAATACTCCGAGGATACTCCTCTGAGAGATACAAATAAGGCAAGAGCCATAACCCAAGCGACTACATACCTTTGCAAACAACGACTAAAAACCCAAACATTCAACCAACCCAAGACATGAAAAAACTGTTTTTCGCCGCTTTGGCGCTGGCCGCCACATCAATGGGCGCCTATGCCCAGACAGAGAACCCGCGAGGCGTCTACAAGCTGACAAGCCTGGTGGACAAGACCGGTACCAAGATACTGGCGTTTCTCGACCAATACAAGATTTGCACGGACAGCGTCACGCTGACTGTCGTCATCAACAACCCCAGATTTACCATCGGCACCAACGATTCGGGCACCTTCGATTACACGGGCGAGGCACCCGACGCCCACAACCCAAACGCCAGCCGCATCTATGACAGCGACGCGAACCACTTCACCCTGAAATGGTGGAGTGAGAACGAGACGCTCTACTACCCCAAAAAGGACTGGTGCACGGAGTATTACAGCGCTGGCGAACGCTCGGAGGCAGGCAAAGCGCTCTTCGACGCTCTCCTGTCTCCCGCCAAGGCCATCGACAAGAAGGCTCCACTGTATGGCAACTGGCGCAGGATCGGACTATTCGACGAGATGGTGGACGTGAAGGAAGCCATGAAGAACATCAAGAAGAAAGGACTGGGGCCTTACAAGGGAGCGGATATCGTGGCGCTCACACCCAGCCGGTTTATCTACATGGGCGGGCAAATGTTCAACTCCACGTCGGACGGCAAGACCTATTTTGAGACCACGGTACCCAAGGCGGAGCCCAAGAGGTATGCGGCTCATTGGCTGTCAGACGACTATGTCGTCATCGAAATCCAACGCAACCAGTTTAGGGACTATGAGCTGTGGGGGCGCATCACCGACGACACGCTGCCGCTCAGCCACATAGCGAAAAGAAAATTCTAAGGATGGGGCTATAAATCAGCACCGCAACCCGTCATGTGACGACTT
>DAIOEQ010000148.1:0-315 GCA_036746215.1 Prevotella sp. | reverse complement strand
AACCTATTTTTGTAACTTTGCAGCCAAAACAACAATAATGGGAAAAGGAAAATTAGCTAAGTTTGCAGAGATGAAGGCCATGAAGAACGTCTTCGAGTATCCATTCTCCGTCATCGACGACGTGCCCTTCACCATGAAAGGCCATTGGCGCGACCAATACTTCCACAACGACAACCCCATCGTCCTGGAACTGGGCTGCGGCAAGGGCGAGTACACCGTGGGCCTGGGAAAGCTCTACCCTGACGTCAACTTCATCGGCGTGGACATCAAGGGAGCACGAATGTGGACGGTAGCCAAGCAGGCCCTGGCCGACGG
>DAIOEQ010000147.1:0-5884 GCA_036746215.1 Prevotella sp. | reverse complement strand
GAGCGAACTGGCGCTATGAACCAAAAAGAGACCAAAAGATGGCAAAACGTAACCCATCATGTGATTTGTTACCTAAAGGTGGTAATTTATAGAACCCACCAGTAACTAAGAAGACGCCTGGTGGTCAAGACGCGAGAAAAGCCCTGGCTTCGAGCAAGAAACCAGGGCTTTCCGATGATGTGTGAGCTGGCCTTGTGGCCGTGCGCTTATCTGACGAACTTGCAGGTGGCGGCGTTGCCACCCTCGCTGATGGCTTTGGCCACATAGCAGCCTGCCTGAAGCGTTGACACGGGAACGACACCCAGTCCGCCGTTCATGTTGACCACGACAGTGGCCACTTTCTGCCCGCCGAGGGTGAAGATCTCGACGGTGGCCTTCTTGTCTTGTCCGTGCAGGAAGAGCTGGCCGGAAGCGTAGTTCATGGTCATCTTCCCGTATGCGCTGACCGTGTTGCGCTCAATGCCTGTTGGCTCCTGGTGAGCGACAAATTCGTTGTAGCTCGTCAGGATGTTCTTCTTGCCGATGGTGGGATGGCTCATGAGGTATATGTCATTGCCGCCGTCGGTGTAGCGTCCCACGGTGTGGTAGGCGTCGTGGGCGGGGTAGGAGAGGCTGTCGGTCCAGCTCATGTCGGCTGCCGAGAGGGCCACGGCGCCACCGTCGTCGGCCAGCTTGAAGGATGCGTGCAGCAGGCTCTTGCTGTCGCGCTTGTCACACCACACCACGAGGTATCCGTGTGCCGGGATGACGGTCGTCGCTGTGGTCTCGCCTTTGGTGAGCTGGCACTTCTGCAACTTCTTGAGGTTGTCGGTCAGGTACATGCCTTCCACGTCTTGCGGTTCCGAGGTGGTGTTGTAGAGCTCCACCCAGTCGCCTTTCTTGCCATAGTCGTTGACAAAGATGTCGTTGGCGGCGCTGATCTCGTTGATGCGCACGGGCGTGAAGCCCTCCTTGCTGGGATTGTCCATGGGCGCGTAGTCGGCCATGAGGCTGAACTGCCCGGTGGGCATCTCAATCTCCGGGTCGGTGGAATAGTAGCTTGACGAGCCCGACGAGCCCATCGTGGTGTAGAGGGCGGCGTCCCAGTAGATGTCGGAACTTGCCGCACTGTTGTTGTGCACCTCGACGGCGATGACGTTGGTGCCCTTCTTGAAGAGGCTTGCGCTGAGGTTCATGGATCCCGCGTCGGGATTGCCCGCCGCGTAGGTGTCGCTGTAAGCGTCGTAGCCCGACCCTGTCATGTTGTAGCGTCCGGCCTCCGTGCCGTTCACGTAGACGATGAAGCCGTCGTCGACCTTGTATTCGAGCTTGAAGGCGTCACCGGCCGATGGGTTGTCGGAGAGGATGACGTTGTGACGGAAGTAGTAGGTGGGCCGCTTGTTGTTGGCGTCGCTGCCATAGCTGATGGTGGTCTTGAGCCCGTCCTTGCCATATCCCAGGGGTGCGTATCCGTTTCTCCATCCTGTTGTCTTGTAGCTTGTGCTTGTCCAGTCGGCCTCGTCGAGGCTTCCCTGGTCATAATACTGCCACAGGGCGCCCGTCTTGAAGATGGTCCGCATGGCGGCGTTCTTGTCTCTCCATCCGCGGAAGGTGTAGCCCGCTGGCGCCTCGGCTTTCAGTGTGACAGGCGCGAAGAGATGTCCGTTGAAGTAGCCTGTCGGCACCTCGATGCCGTTGACGTAGAGGCTGGCGCCGTCGACCGAGCTGCTGAGTGTGGCCGTCTGTGCGTCGGATGCGCTGAGCCCCATGTCGCTGTAGTTGCAGAGGGCGTTGGTGGCTGTCTGCAGGCGGTTGGCCAGGCTCTTCTTCATCCAGTTGGACGTGCTGTATGGGCTCTCGTTGTTGAGCGCCATCTGCGGGCCGCTGACGGCTGTCAGCGAGTCGATGATTTCCGAGCAACGGCTGGCTTCGAAGACGCTGCCTCCCATGAGGCAGTAGGTGTCGATGAATCGCTTCTTGAACGTGGCGTTCTGCAGCATGTTCTTGAAGATGGTCACCATCTTGATTTCGGCCGTGATGCGGTCCACGGGGCATCCGTACAGCTTGTCGAACGTCCAGGTCTGCCGGTTCATGAACGAGTTGATGGCGTTGCCGTCAGCCAGGGCGCCGTCGAGGTCGAAGGTGACGAAGCGGAAGCGTCCGTCATTCCTGGGCCTGAAGCCCTTGATGTTGTTTTGCGGCCAGTCGTTGCCGCCCAGGTAGAACTCCATGGCCATGTAGTTGGCATACTCGTCGATGTCCACCAGTTTCTTGATTTCCTCATAGGTGGCCTCATCTGCGGCGTTGGCCGAGAGCGAGTACCATGTGTTGAACGCCTCGTCGGTGCCGCACATCTGCACGTAGCCTGAGTCGGGGCTCATCTCAAACTGGTCAATCTCATCATCGTCCAGTCCGTAGTTGGCGTAAACATAGTGCTTGTTGTTGGGCTCGCGGACGTTGAGCACGCCCATGTATTGTCCGTTGACAAACTCATGCACGGGCTGGTAGCTCTGCCCGTCGATGTCGATGCCCGACGTCTGGATGATGGTCTGCAGGGCAGCGTCCTTGATGCGGCACTGCGTGTCGTTGCCGCCGTTGCGTATCTGCAGCGTCCGGTTGCGGATGTAAGGCTTGGCGGTGAAGAAGGGGTAGTCGAGGTTCTTGTTGCCGCCATACTCCTTGGAGCCCTTCAACTTGAACGAGTGGGGCGTGTAGGCGCGGCTCCATCCGCCGCACATCTGGAAGTCCACATCTTGGTTGATGCCCATCTCGTTGGAAGTGGTGATCCACGAGAGGTTGGCGGGACGTTCCCAGTCCATGTTCCAGTTGCAGGCTGTCGACTGGCCGTTGCCCGGGCGTCCGTTGGTGCCGCGCACGTAGACGCCGAGGCTGTCATCGTAGAGGAACCTGTGGTCTGTCACCACACTGACGATGGGCAGGGCGTAGTCCTTGTCCTTATATATATACGACCGGGTGGTGACAGTGCTTGCCAGCTTGCCGCTTTCGAAGAGACGGAAGCGGAGATTCTCCGTTTTGCTGATGGTGAATGTACCGTCCGTGGAGGTCTCTCCATTGGTGAGCGTGGGCAGGGAACCGTCTTGCGTGTAGCGCAGGGTGGCGCCTGCGGGGATGGTCACGTGCACCTCAAAGGGCGAGGTGAACAGGCGCGAGTCGGTGTCCACCGTCGGCGCTTCCAGTTGCTCGGTGGCAAACGCGGCCGTGACGTTGCTGGCGCCAGGTGTCGGCGTGGCCGTCAGGCCCCATGTGTCGCCCCCGTCTGTGGTGCGCGCGTAGCTGACGCGCTCCATGCCCTCGGGGTAGCTGGCCTCCGCCAGGATTTCCCCGTTGGCGTTGCTGATGTAGAGGCTACCGCCGTCCTGGTCCAACTTGAAGGTGGCCTGGTTGGTGTTGATGCCGTTGCTGTCAAACCACACGGTCTTGAACCCATGTGCGGGCACGGCGCCGATGGTGCTGGGCGTGTACCACTGGCGCAGGTTTACGGCGTTGTCGCTGAAGTAGAGGCCACCCAGTTCCACGGCCTTGTCGGTGGGGTTGTAGAGCTCCACCCAACCGTCGAAGTTGAAGGCGGGCGACACAAACTGGTCCACGTTGGCCGACATCACCTCGTTGATGATGAGCGATCCTGTCGAGGCCTGGTTGTGCTCCACGGTGAAGGTGGCCGACCCGACGACGCCCGATCCGTCGGTGGCCTCGGCCATGATGGTCACCTCGCCCTCGTCCAGGGCGGTCACCATGCCTTTCTGGTCGACGGTGGCCACGTCGGTGTTGCTGCTGGTCCACTCCAGCTTCTTGATGGTGGCGTCGGCTGGTGTGACGGCGGCTGCCAACTGGCGCGTCTCGCCGATGACAAGCGTGCCCTCGCCTGGCGTGAGCGCGATGGCCGTGACGGGTGTCACGTCGCCATAGTATTCCAACTTGAAGTTGTCGAAGAGACACCAGTTGTTGTGAGTGAAGGTCTCGTTCTTGAGTCCGATGACGAGGTCGCCCCCCTCATGGTCAAATTCCATCTGGTTCTGGTAACCGCCACGCGCGAAGGCCTCGGTGCCGCTCTCCATCGAGTTGGGAAACCACACTTGTGGCGAGGCCCACCAGGGCGACCAGGTGCCTGTGGAGAAGTCAGACGATGACGACCAGCTGTAGACGCTGGCGAGCTTCTGCTCGTGGCTGCCTGCGTACAGGTATCCCGTGATGTCCTCGCTGCCGTTGAGATAGGCCTGGTAGCCGTTGTCGTTGTCTTGGCAGCGGAAGTAAGCGTTGACGCTTAGACGGTAACGTCCTTGTTGCAGTCCGGTCACCGTCTGGTGGAAGTTGAATGTGCCATTCCAAAACTCCATGGCCTCGCAGGCCACGCCGCGTCCGCCGGCTGTGGCCTCATACGTCCAGCCGCTGAGCGAGTTGCCGTCGAAGCCGGGATTGGTGACACACTGCTCGGTGATGTCAATCCATTGCTTGTCCGCTGAGGCAGGCAAGGCCGCCGCAAACAAGGCGGCACACGTCATCGTGACGAGTAAATGATGCTTCATATTTAGGTAATAAATTGTTTCTATTGTGGCAAAATTACTAAAAAACATTCGTTTGGCGGCTATAATCGCATGGTTTTCATAAAAATAATATAAAAAAGTTGGGCGATAGGAAAAGAATTACTAATTTTGCTCCCGATAAGGTCCCTCATCCCAGCGAGGAGCGGGACCAGCAGCGTACCAAGCGCGCGAATGCCAGCCATGAGGCCGACACGACAACGGGGTTGACTGGATTTGACAGCAGACGAGATGGTATGTAAGCACGCGGAGCCTCGATGGCTAGCTCCTAAATCTGAGTGATCAAAAATTTAATTGGCGAAAACAACTACGCTCTCGCTGCCTAATCGAAGTACAGTAGATTACTGGCTTAATCCCGTCACCAGGTGATGGGACGAGACATCGCTCAGGAGCTCTTTTTCCGAACCATCCTGGTCAAGCGGTGCAGATCACGTCGGAAATAGCCAGTGATGGCCTCGCGTCACGGGTGAAACTTTAGAGGATAAGGCGGCAGTTGGTGGTCCGGGTCTTGCTGTCGCACGAAAATCGAAGGCCGGAATAAGCGTGTAGAAAGCGTATGGTTTCCCTGTTTGGACGCGGGTTCGACTCCCGCCAGCTCCACTCCGACAGCGCAAAAGCCCGCCAGGACAATGGTCTTGGCGGGCTTTTGCTGTTTTTGTGGTGCCTATATGGCACTTATTCAGAAATTGGCGGCCTGCAACTCAAAGTAGCTCTGCGGGTGGGCGCAGACGGGGCACACCTTGGGGGCTTGCTTGCCCACCACCACGTGGCCGCAGTTGCGGCACACCCAGATGGCGTCGCCGTCACGGCTGAAGACCAGGGCCTCCTCGATGTTCTGGAGCAGTTTGCGGTAGCGCTCCTCGTGATGCTTCTCGATGGCGCCCACGCCGCGGAACTTGGCCGCGATCTCCGGAAATCCCTCTTCCTCAGCCTCTTGGGCCATGCGGTCGTACATGTCGGTCCACTCGTAGTTCTCGCCTTCGGCGGCTGCCTTCAGGTTCTCGCGTGTGGAACGGATGGTGCCGCCCTCAAGCAACTTGAACCACATCTTGGCGTGCTCCTTCTCGTTGTTGGCCGTCTCCTCAAAGATGGCGGCGATCTGCTCGTATCCGTCCTTGCGGGCCTTCGAGGCGAAGTAGGTGTACTTGTTGCGGGCCTGGCTCTCTCCGGCGAATGCCTCTTGCAGGTTCTTCTCAGTCTTGGTTCCTTTCAAGTCTTTCATAATGTCTTGTATTTTAAGTTTGTAATTATTACAATTTTGTTTTCGTTGCAAAGATAGTTCATTTGTTTTGTTTCCGCAAGAGTGTTTGCATTTTTTAACTATAATATTTTTGCCTCCTCTTTTT
>DAIOEQ010000146.1:0-5896 GCA_036746215.1 Prevotella sp. | reverse complement strand
TCACAAGGCCTGGGGCACAAGTACTCGCATGAGCCCGACAGGGCTTTCCCCAACCCTGGGGTTTAACCCGGTTTACATTCGAAATCACCCAACACATAACCAACAAAAATCCAATGAAAAACTTCCAAATAAAGATGCTCAAAGACAACAATCTACAATTGTGCCAACAATTGAAACGGTATTGTTACGAAGTGAACGGCTGTTGCCAGACTGTGCATCGGGAGATGGGGCCTTTCCTCAATGAATACATGTATCAAGACGCATTGGAGATTATCTTCAAAGAACGAGCCATAGAGCATCAAAGGGAGTATTACTTCTCTGTAACGTTTCACGGGCAAACCATCCACCATAAGCATTACGTGGACTTTTTGGTCAACAATAAAATATTGGTAGAATGCAAAGCCGTGGAACGCCTCGCTATGGAACACCGCCAGCAACTCTGGAACTACATGCGACTAACCCAAGCACCCATCGGCATCCTCTATAACTTCGCTCCCATACATGATCAAAGCGAACACTACTACCTTGACAACCAATCCAACATCATCTACCTCTTTTAATCCTTCCTCACAATAAGCTACCAGGTTGACAAAAACCGAGATAAACCCCTCACGCAATGTTCATGCTCTACTCATGCACCGTACATGCACACCCTTCGACAAATCAAACAGTAAATATAGTTGCGTGAGCGGTTCAACCAGTATACACTCCCATTGCGTAAGCGGTTCAACCAGTTGACAACAACTGCGTGAGCGGTTTAACCAGTTGACAACTCATTGCGTGAGCGGTTTAATTCGGTTTATGGCCAGGGTTGGGGGAAGGCGGCGATAGCCGCCATGCGAACGCTTGTGGCACAGGCCGTGAGCTCCGCTCACAAGGCCTGGGGCACAAGTACTCGCATGAGCCCGACAGGGCTTTCCCCAACCTTGGGGTTTAACCCGGTTTACATTCAAAACCACCCAATCCGCCATCCCGCACTCGCTCTATTTTGCATATAGTCAACTATTTTCTTTTGTTTTTCTTTGGTGCAATCGTAAAAACTTTGTAATTTTGCAGCCATCGGGGGGGGATACCTCGATATGCACATTCAAGAAGCGTTTCGCGCTGTTTTCCTAAGTACGGGGGAGGGATTCTTGTACGAGGGAGGGCAGCGTGAGATCGGCTCACTCTTCTTCCTTGTCGCATCTCGTTATTAGGAAAAATGTATTTTCTCACCTTTGGGTCGATGGGTGATGACGAACCGGCGCACCGTTTCGTTACACACGGCGTGTGCGCACAATCGAAACAAAGGAATGAAAGTAAATTTTGTTCTTCATCGTTTCACGTTTGCGGCTCTCTCTCTCATCGCCCTCGCGACGGCTTTCCCGACGCGAGCACTGGCGCAGTCGGCCGGCAAAACGGGAACAACCATCGTGTTCGACAAGAACACAAGCCATGGATTGTATGGCAGTCAAGCCAGTGGCTCCACAGAAAGCTCTCAGTATTTCACCTATCTTCGTCACGATGTCACGCACGTGCAGATGCAGTCGTCCAACAAACCCATACTGGGCGATAACGGCACGGGCACCTTTGCCAACAACGACAACGACATGCGCTTTGAGACCGGCAACAACTATCTCAGCGTGACAAACTTTTTCCCAAGCGCAAGTTCGTATTACAATCACGTCTACCTGGCCGTCGTAGCCCCCAAGGGCTATCGCTTCACGCGCTACCAATGGGAAATAGACAAAGCTGTCAAAGTCAATACGACAACTACAGTGTCGACAGCTTCCATCTGCCAGTACACCTACGACGCCAACGGCAACGTGAAGCCCATGGCCGACAGTTTGAAGATTACCTCTGGCTTGGACAAATGGGACGTCACCCTCAACCAGGGTTCCAACATCCTTTACTTCCGCACCACATCGGGAAACACTTCGGCAGCCGTGAGCATCCTCATGAAATCGCTGAAGCTCACCTACGTCATCGACCAGCCTTTCGAGAACCAGTTGCCGGGCACCGACCTCTCCGAGAACATCCACACAGGCCTGCTCGACCTCGGTGAGTTCTCGGCCAATGGCAACGGCTTCATTTCCTTCAACTACTCGCAACCCGCCTCCGACCTGCAAGAGGTGAGCTTCTACCAGGGCAGCAACGGCTCTGTCAGCGCCATCAAGCCCAGTGGTGTCACCGTGGACGACGGACAGTACTATGTGGCCGCCAGCAATGGTGACTACTATGTGGAGGCTCCCAAGAAATTCCGCATCATCGGCGCCAAGCTCAACTTCCTGAAGAAGGACGTGTCGGGCACCAAGACAGAACTCACCTACACCGACGTGACCTCCATCACGTCGGGCAGCAAATACATCATCTCCGACGGCAAGGGCAACTATCTCAGCCAAGACGGCAGCGACATCATCACAGACACCGACCCGGCCAAGGCCACCGAGTGGACTATCACCAGCAATTATAGTGGCTACACCATCAAGAGCGGCAACTACTATTTGGCGCTGACATCCGACAACAGCTATAGCGAGCCCTACCTGAGAACATCAAGCTTCACATGGCAGTGGAGCAGCAGCTACGGATTCTATTATACCTATACAACTAGGCATGGGTGGTCTTCTACTACTCACTATGTTTCATTGGTCTACAACGACGGATGGGTGACTAAATCCACCACGTCATCCAGCGACCGTCCGACTGGCACCAACAAGCTGCAGACACGCACCATCACCACGACCACAGGCGTGAGCTACACCGCCGGCAACTTCACGGCCACTCCCTACACCCGTGAGAACACGGCCATGGACGGCGTGAGCGTCAACGATGACAACACAACCGCATCGGTGAGCCTCACCAACTACAACAACGACGCCATCCACTTCAGCATCGGCGGACTCGGTAACGGCGAGGTGGCGCTCTACAACGTCAGCCTCATGCTGCTGCCCCTCAACCCTGAGCTACACAACCTCTCGGTGGCCAGCAAGACAAGCGACGGCACAATCCGAGAGAACACCACGTCATTCTCTTCCGAGAACTTCACCTTCAACAGCGGCAACGCCGTGACGGTCATCGTGCCGCAGACGGAGAGCGACAAGGAGTGCTCGGTGGTCTTCCAGAACGCTTACAACGAGGACCGCACGCTGTGGTACACCACAGGCCAGAACGAGAACGACCCCTCAAAGGGCAACTACTCCAACTACTTCCTCGTGAACAGCGCAGCTGATAATGGTGGCACTTCCGTGAGCCTCGACAACGACAAGCTTCCTTCTCCCGCAGCACGCGTGGAGGCCACGCAAGCAGGAAAGAAGAAGCTGACCTCAACCAACATCGAGCAAGTCATCGCCGGAACGGCAAAGATCTTGGAAGACATGAACTTCAGCAAGACGGATGCCAACTACACGGATGCCACTGTGACGCCAGACGGCAATGCGGAGACCTATTATATCTACACCGCCGACATGCCCACCTGGAACATCATGCCCACGGGCACAGGCACCAAGCACATCGACTACCGCTACTACACGCTCAACGTGAACTGCGTGACACAGAAGGAGGAGCCGGTGGTGACCATCGTGCCTGTCTACACCAGCACGCTGAAGAGCCAGAACCACAAGAACAGCTCCATCGCAGCCGACGGCAACAAGCTCGACACCAAGACCTTCTTCGGCGTGAAGGTGACCGCCGAGGTGGCTACCGGCAGCTACGGCACCCCCGAGGGCTACCTCACATCAGAGCAGGTGGTCGACGCCATCCACGAGGCTGTGGCCAAGAAGGCCAAGAGCGACGAGACCTTCAAGGTCAACAGCGACGACGACCTCCGCGGCATGCTCTACCTCGACCTGAGCAACCTAAAGAGCGTGGACTACGCCAAGTTTGACGAGGACTTCAACAACTCAACGGCCGACAACTGTCTCTACTTCATGTACACGGGCTTCCACCGCGGCAACGTGCAGAACACCATCTCCAAGCTGGCCAACGGCACCTTTGAGGCCACGTCCAACATCGTGGTGCGCGACCAGCAACCGTTCTTCACGCCCTACGACTTCACCACGGGCCGCTACACCGTGACCTACGACCGCGAGGCTACCTCTGGCTTAGACAACAAGGTGAAGAACATGGCTGTGGTGCTGCCCTTCGACGTGCAGCTCGACGGCAAGGGACACCTCAAGAACGCAAGCGACGAGGTCAACCAAGACAACATCACCTATCATAACATCACGGCCTCGGGCGAACTGACGAGCGTGTCGAAGGACGAGCCTCACCAAGGCCTGACCTATGGCATAAAGGCCTCCGTCACGACCGATGACAAGGCCGAGGCCAACAAGCCTTACTATGTCACCACCGATGCCGCCGGCTTCAAGTATGTCATCAGCGGTGTCACCTTCAAGGCTTCGGGCACCATCGCGGGTGGCAAGGCCACTCCCGCCGAGCTGGTCAACAACACGGAGGGCACCTGGACAGCCATCGGAACCTACGCCGGCGTGCAGCCTAAGGCAGGCGAAACAGAGGGCAAGGGCAAGTGGTACTTCTCCAAGGATTTCTTCTGGAACGCAGCCCAGTTGCGCCAGAACGACCACTTCAACATCCGCCCGTTCCGCGCTTACTTCGTGACGACCGACCAGACCAACGACAGCAAGGCGCAAGTGGTGTTCAACGACACGGACATCAAGCCCACGGGCATCAACGGTGTGACCACCCAGAGCGACCTGCTCATCACGGCCAGCCACGGCACCATCACCCTCAAGGCCCAGGCCAATGCCGTCTACGCCATCTACACCGTGGCCGGACAGGCCGTGGCCAAGGGCCAGCTCACCGCGGGCGAGAGCCGCAGCGTGAGCGTGGCGCAGGGCGTCTACGTCGTCAACAACCAGAAAATCATCGTAAAATGAACATAACCCAACAGACCATGAACAAGAAAACGTACAACGCCCCCAAGACCGAGCTCGTCTCCGTCTCCTACGTCAGTCATCTCCTCGAATTCTCACAAAAAGAGTCCATCGAGGGTGACGCCAAGGAGAACGACTTCCTGAAGCCGGCAGGCGACAACGGCAACAACCGGGGCAACTACAACCCATGGAGCACCTGGGATGAAGAGTAGCGCCTGGAGGACACACGACACGCACTGGATTATAAGCGAAAAATCCTTATAAAACATAAGCCAGCCCTATGCTCGCCACACGGTGAGCATGGGGCTTTATTTTTCTCATCCAGCGCAGCGCGGCCTCTCCACAGCCTCATCTCAGGACATCACAAGACATCTCAAGACACAGACACAATCAAGGCACGACTAACAGTTCACGCCCCACCCGCGAAGGGCTTGGTTTCCTCAGAAGAGTAACTGTTCACTTGAGTAAGAGAGAATATTAATCATCAATCATAAACATCAACAATGAACAAAACAACAAAAGGACTTGTCCTCACCCTCCTCTCCGCCCTGTTGGCGGTCAGCCACCCGGTGTGGGGACAGACCACCAAGCAGACGTTGTTTGCCACCTCCAGCGATGGAACGTACATCTACCGCATCCCGTCCATTGTGCGCTTGCCCAACGGCAACCTGTGGGCGATGTGCGACCTGCGCTGGGGCAAGAACGCCAGCGACATCGGCGGAGGTTATGACACGCCCCACCGCATCGACGTCGTGGGCAAGCTGTCGAGCGACAACGGCCTCACATGGGGAAACCAGCAAGACATTGCCAAGGGAAAGGACAACGTGACCGACAACGACGAGGGCGGCTACGACTATGCCCACGGCGACCCCGCCTCGGTGGTCGACCGCGAGAGCGGCAAGCTATTGGTTATGTCAGCATCGGGCCGCCATGGCTTCTTCGGCTCGTCGAAACTTCAAGTGGCCCGCTCGCTGAGCACCGACGGCGGACAGACGTGGACCATCTCCAACATCTCCGACAAGCTC
>DAIOEQ010000145.1:4801-5900 GCA_036746215.1 Prevotella sp. | reverse complement strand
TGGACCCCAACAAGAAGACCGTATTGCTCGTGGGCGGCAGCCTCGGGGCACGCACCGTGAACGAGAGCATGAAGCAACATCTCGCCGAGGTGAAAAGCGCCAATGTGCAGTTTATCTGGCAGACTGGCAAATACTACAACCAGGAGATGAACCAAGCGGTCAAGGACTTTGGCGACATACCCAACCTGAAGGTGCTCGACTTCATCAGCGACATGGGCGCCGCCTACAAGGCAGCCGACCTCGTCATCAGCCGCGCCGGGGCAAGCTCCATCAGCGAGTTCTGCCTCATCGGCAAGCCAGTCATCCTGGTGCCAAGCCCCAATGTGGCAGAAGACCACCAAACAAAGAACGCGATGGCCCTGGTCAACAAGGACGCCGCCATCTACGTCAAGGATGCCGAGGCGCCACAAGTGCTGCTGCACGTGGCACTCGACACCGTGGGCAACGACCAGAAGTTGGCCGCGCTCAGCGAGAACATCAAGAAACTCGGACTGAAAGACTCAGCCGACGTCATCGCTGACGAAGTGGTCAAACTGGCCTGGGGAGAAACCAAGTGAAATCCGAAAAGCGCGGAAGGGCAAAAAGACAACTTCTGAAAGCCCCAAGCAAACAAATGATAGACTGGAAAAAAGAAACATCCTTATCGAGATAAACACAAAACAATGGAACTGAAAGATATCAAGGCTGTGTACTTTATAGGTGCCGGTGGCATCGGCATGAGCGCCATCGCTCGTTATTTCATACACCGTGGGCTCGTGGTGGCAGGTTATGACCGCACACCATCCGACCTCACACGCCACCTGGAGAAAGAGGGCATGTTGATACACTATGAGGAAAACATAGACGAAATTCCCCACGCCTGCCGCGACAAGGCCTCGTGCCTGGTCGTCTACACGCCTGCCATCCCCGCAGAACACAAGGAACTGCAATTCTTCCGCCAAGGCGGCTTCGAGATAGAGAAGCGTGCCCAGGTGCTGGGGACATTGACCCGCACCCACAAGGGACTGTGCGTGGCGGGCACACACGGCAAGACCACCACGTCGACCATGTGCGCACACATCATGCACCAAAGCCACGTGGACTGCAACGCCTTCCTCGG
>DAIOEQ010000145.1:0-4750 GCA_036746215.1 Prevotella sp. | reverse complement strand
TATCCAAAAACTATGGGACCAACTACATTCTTTCAGACTCCAGCGACTATGTGGTCATCGAGGCAGACGAGTTTGACCGCTCATTCCATTGGCTGAGACCCTGGATGAGCGTCATCACAGCCACTGACCCCGATCATCTGGACATCTACGGAACCAAAGAGGCCTACCTCGAGAGTTTCCGTCATTACACGGAACTGATACAGCCCGGTGGCGCCCTCATCATCCACACAGACCTGGAGATGAAAGCCAACGTCCAAGATGGGGTCAAGACCTATACCTACAGCCGCGCCAAGGGAGACTTCCATGCCGAGAACATCAAAATAGAAAATGGCGAAATCACCTTTGACCTGGTGTCGCCCATAGAGAACGTGGAGAACGTGCATCTGGGACAGCCCATCCCCATCAACATCGAAAACGGCGTGGCGGCAATGGCCCTGGCACAGCTCAATGGCTGCACGGCACGCGAACTGCGCTACGGCATGGAGACTTATCACGGTGTGGACCGCAGGTTCGACTTCAAGATTCGCAACAGCCACCACGTGCTGCTCTCCGACTACGCACACCACCCGAAAGAAATCCTGCAGAGCGCAAAAAGTCTCAAGGAACTCTATCCTAACCGCAAGATAACGGTTATCTTCCAGCCCCACCTGTACTCTCGCACAAACGATTTCTACAAGGACTTCGCTGACGCACTGAGCCACTTCGACGAGGTGATACTCACCGAGATTTACCCCGCAAGGGAAAAGCCCATTCCCGGAGTGACATCAGACCTTATCTACAACAACTTGAAACCAGGCGTTGAGAAAAGCATGATCCGCAAGGACGACGTACTCAACCTGGTGAAGAGTCGCGACTTCGACGTGCTCATCACGCTGGGCGCCGGTGACCTGGACAACTATGTCCCACAGATTGCCAAGCTCATCGAGGAAAAGGACAAAGCCAACAAATAACCTGCCATGACTTCCCCGCTTCAAGACAAGCGGGGGAGTTTCGGCAAAAAACAAGCAAAACGATTCATCACCCGACATGCGATTCAACTGGAAAAAGACTCTCTTGGTGACTCTCGATGTGGCACTCGGCGCATACATCGTCATGGCTTTCGCCGCTTTCAACAAGCCGAAAGAGGAGGCTCCAGTGTGCCAAAAGGTGAGCATCGACATCCAGGACGAAACGACAAACGGCTTCATCTCAGCGGCAGAAATCAAGGCGCGGCTGCAAAAAGAGAACCTTTACCCGCTCAACAAGCGGATGAAAGACATCAGCGCACGAACCATCGAGGAGACATTGATGCAGAGCCCTTTTGTGAAAACCACCCAGTGCTACAAGACGCAGGACGGCACGGTGCACATCAGCTTGACGCAACGCATGCCGACACTACGTATCAAGGCAGCCAACGGAGACGACTACTACCTCGACGACGACAATCGCATCATGCCCAACTCACACTACACCAGCGACCTCATCATTGCCACTGGCCACATCAACAAGTGGTTTGCGCGCAACTATGTGGCACATGTGGGCAGCACACTGATGGCAAGCGACTTCTGGAAAAACCAGATAGAACAGATTAACGTGCTGCCTGACTATGGCATTGAGCTCGTCCCCCGCGTGGGAAACCATATCATTTACATTGGCCAATTGCCGCAGACAACGTACACCAACGACCGCAAGAAGCTCGTGACCGACTACGTGAACACCAAGCTCAACCGCCTGGAAAAGTTCTACAAGTATGGCTTGCCACAAGCGGGATGGAACAAATACTCCTATATCAATGTGGAGTTTGACAATCAGATCATTTGCAAGAAACGAAATTTGAATTGATAATTATCATAGATCTATGGCAGAATTTAGAGTAGCTATTGAACTGGGCTCATCGAAGATGACCGGTATCGCGGGCAAGAAAAACCTCGATGGCAGCATCAACGTGCTTGCCGTGGTCAAGGAAGACTCCACATCATGCATCCGAAAGGGCGTGGTATACAATATGGACAAGACGGTGCAGGCATTGACCAGCATCATCTCCAAACTGGAACGCACACTGAAAACGAAAATCGCCCAAGTGTATGTGGGGGTTGGCGGACAGTCCATCCGAAGCGTGAAGAACACCAACGTGAAGGAACTGCCCAACGAAACCATCATCACGCAAGACATGATCAACGAGCTGATGGACGCCAACCGTAGCATGCAATATCCCGAATTGGAAATATTGGACGCAGCAACACAAGAGTACAAGGTGGACAATCAATTCCAACTGGACCCTGTAGGCATTCAATGTTCTCGCATCGAAGGCAACTTCCTCAACATCCTTTGGCGCAAGACGTTCTACCGCAACATCAACCAGTGTTTTGACAATGCGGGAATTGCCATCGCTGAGATGTACCTTTCTCCCTTGGCTTTGGCCGACAGCGTGCTCACCGACGCCGAGAAACGCGGGGGCTGTGTGCTGATAGATTTAGGCGCAGACACCACGACAGTGGCTGTTTATTACAAGAAGATACTTCGCAACCTCACCGTCATACCCTTGGGAAGCAACAATATAACTAAGGACATCGCCTCCTTGCAAATGGAGGAGAAAGACGCCGAGCAGATGAAGTTGAAATACGCCTCGGCCTACACGGAGGCAGGCGAAATCGACGCCAACAAGTTTTATCCAATTGACAACGACCGCACCATCGACCAACGCAAGTTTGTGGAAATCGTCGAGGCGCGCGTACAGGAGATTGTGGAGAACGCCTGGTGCCAAGTGCCCTCGGAATACACAGACAAGCTATTGGGCGGCATCATCCTCACAGGCGGCGGCTCAAACATGAAAAACATCGACCGCGCCTTCCGCAACCACACGCATGTTGAGAAGATTCGCATTGCCAAGTTTGTCTCACAGACCATCCACTCCAACAACCCATCCATCAACGCCAAGGATGGAACGATGTGCACCATCCTCAGCCTCTTGGCCAAGGGTGACATGAATTGCGCAGGCGCCCCCATCACCAATGACCTGTTCGCTGGCGGCAACGAAAACAAAGGACAAGTGGCCGCAGAACCACGCCGACCCAAGCCCCTGGATGGCACTGGGACTGGCAAAGTGCTGACCGAGGCGGAGAAGGCAGCAGAGGAAGCAGCACGGGAGGCAGCACGAAAGGCTGCCGAAGAAAAGGAACGTGCCGAAGCACAAGCCGCCGCACAAGCCGAGGAGGAGGAACGACGCAAGAAGCGCGAGAACTCAGCGCCACGAAAGGCATGGCGCGCCTTTAAGAAGTTTGTCGGAAACATGATTGAGGAAGAAGACGAGAAATAAACGACCATCCGACATTCCTACGACAACAATCAGCATCAAATAGACAACAAACAACAAGACCATTATGGCAGACAAAGATAACAACCAGCAAATCACCGATAGCAACCGCCCTTCATTGCTCGAGTTTGGCGATCCCGACAAAGGTAACAGCATCATCAAAGTGATTGGTGTCGGCGGTGGAGGTGGCAACGCGGTCAACCACATGTACCGCGAAGGCATCCACGATGTGACATTTGTGCTCTGCAACACCGACGCGCAAGCGCTCAACGACAGTCCTGTCCCCGTACACCTGCAACTCGGCAAGGAAGGCCTGGGGGCTGGCAACCGCCCAGAACGGGCACGCCAGGCAGCCACTGAGAGCATAGAAGACATACGCCGCATGCTCAACGACGGCACCAAGATGGCGTTCATCACCGCAGGCATGGGTGGTGGCACGGGCACTGGCGCAGCGCCTGTCGTGGCACAGGTGAGCAAGGATATGGGCATCCTTACCGTGGGTATTGTAACCATCCCTTTCCGCTTTGAGGGCCCCAAGAAAATCGACCAGGCACTCGATGGCGTGGAAGAGATGGCCAAGCATGTTGACGCACTACTGGTCATCAACAACGAGCGTCTGCGCGAGATTTATCCCGAGCTCAACATTCTCGATGCCTTTGGCAAAGCGGACGACACACTGAGCGTCGCCGCGAAGAGCATCGCGGAAATCATCACCACCCACGGACTGATCAACCTTGACTTCAACGACGTCAAGACTGTGCTGAAAGACGGTGGCGTCGCCATCATGAGCACCGGCTTCGGCGAAGGAGAGGAACGTGTGAAGAAAGCCATTGAAGACGCTTTGAACTCGCCCTTGCTCAACGATAACGATGTCTTCAATTCCAAGAAGATTTTGCTTTCCATAGCTTTCTCCAACGGCAAGAACGACGACAAGCAAGGCTTGCGAATGGAGGAGATGAACGATGTCAACGACTTCATGGCTAAGTTTGGCGACAATTTTGAAATCAAGTGGGGTATCGCACTTGACCCTGAGCTTGGCAAGAAAGTGAAAGTCACCATCCTCGCCACGGGCTTTGGCGTGGAAGACGTGGAGCCGACGGAGAGCCGAACGCGCCGAACCATCGAGGACGCCAAGCGGCAAGCGGCCGAGGAGGACAAGCAAGCCGAACGTCAGGACCGTCGCAACCGCTACTACGGCAAGGACACCAACAATCCCCAGTACAAGCGTCGCCCGCACATCTTCATCTTCTCACAGAAAGATCTCGACAACGAGGATGTCATCCTCAAGGTGGAAGACACACCAACCTACAAACGCACGCGCCAGATGCTGGAGGATATCCACAACCAATCGAACGGCAACAACGAGGAAAAGGACAGCGAAGACCGTAGCAACGACAAGGTGCAAGGGGTCATCATTTTCGTGTAGTCCTCGTCTCAACGGATATAAAGAATATATCT
>DAIOEQ010000144.1:0-5971 GCA_036746215.1 Prevotella sp. | reverse complement strand
CGGGACCCATTTCGCCAACGTGACACGCGTCTGGGCGCCCGAGACCATCTGGGACCCGAAGGCCAAGAAGTACATGGTCTACTTCTCGCTGCGCACCAGCGACGGCACCATTCCTTACGACAAGGACTACTATTGCTACGCCAACGCCGACTTCAGCGACCTTGAGGGTGAGCCCACCTACCTCTACGACCGCGGCTCGGCCACCATCGACATGGACATCGTCTACAACGAGACCGACTCGCTCTACCATGGCTTCTTCAAGAACGAGGGCCAGGGCGGCATCTGCCAGGTCACCGCGCGCACGCTCACCGCGCCCGAGGGCGCACCCCTCGGAAGCCAGTGGTCGGCGCCGTCGGCCACGCTCCAGCAGACCACCGAGGCCGTGGAGGGCGCCGGCGTGTTCAAGCTCATCAACAAGGACAGCTGGGTGCTGATGTACGACTGTTACACGGCGGGCCACTACCAGTTCTGCTCCAGCTCTGACCTCAACACCTTCACCTTTGTGCAGAACACCGCCACGTCGGGCGCCTTCACGCCCCGCCACGGCACCGTCATCCCCATCACCGCCGAGGAGACCGAGGCGCTGCTCGCCGCCTTCCCGCCCGAGCGGGCCACCACGCTGGCCCTGCAAGGGGCCAACGACGTGAACGTGAAGCAGGAGAACGTGGCCATCTCGGCCCAGTCGGCCTTCATCCCCGTGGAGCAAGGCACCGACCTGAGCCACTACGACCCCCAACTGGAGGTGAGCCTCGGCGCGACCGTCACGCCACAGGGCCCCCAGGACTTCACCAAGGGCGCCGTGAGCTACACCGTGAGCGACGGCACGTCGTCGAAGACCTACGCCGTCACCGTCGAGGCCGACGGCAACCCCATCCTGCCCGGCTTCCATGCCGACCCCGAGGTGTTGGCCTCACGCAAGACTGGGCGCTTCTATGTCTATCCCACCAGTGACGGATACGCCAGCTGGGGTGGTTCCTATTTCGACGTGTTCTCCAGCCCCGACCTGGTGCACTTCACCAACGAGGGCACCTTCCTCAACCTCAAGAGCGGCGGCGACGTGGCCTGGGCCACGGGCAACGCCTGGGCGCCCTGCATCGAGGAGAAATGGATGGACGGCAAGTGGAAGTACTTCTTCTACTTCAGCGGACAAAACAAGAGCCTGGGCAAGAAGACCCTGGGCGTGGCCGTGGCCGACAATCCCACCGGACCCTTCAAGGCTGCCGCCAAGCCCATCGTGTCGACCACCCGTGGCGGACAGATGATCGACTCCGACGTCTTCACCGACCCCGAGTCGGGACAGACCTATTACTATTATGGCAACGGGCAGATGCACTACCGCCTGCTGGCCGACGACATGATGTCGACCGTGGGCGACGAGTACACCATCACGCCCAGCGGAGGCACGCTGGCCAACTACGCTTACCGTGAGGGCACGTATGTGTTTTACCGCAACGGCATCTACTATTTCCTCTGGAGCGTCGACGACACGGGGGCTGCCAACTACCACGTGGCCTACGGCACCGCCAAGTCGCCCACCGGCCCCATCGAGGTGGCCGCGGACCCCATCGTGATCATCCAGGACCCGTCGAAGGAAATCTATGGCACGGGCCACAACTCGGTAGTCAACGTGCCCGGCACCGACGACTGGTACATCGTCTATCACCGCATCAACAAGCATTACCTCAACAACAGTCCCGGCGTGCACCGCGAGGTGTGTGTGGACAAGCTGACGTTTGACGACCAGGGACGCATCAATCGCGTGACACCGACACGCGAGGGCATCACTCCCGTCGACAACAGCAAGCTCATCGAGGCCGCCACGGCCATCGCCCTGCCTGAGAACGGCATGGCCGTTAGTGGCACGGCCAAGGTGGTCGGCGTGACCTATTACAGCGTGGACGGCACTTGCCTCGGCACGGCCGCGCCGCAGGGCCACGGCATCTACGTGCGCAAGGAGACACGGGCCGACGGCTCCACGCGTAGCCTGAAGATCGTGAGATAAGCGTGACGCTTGAGGGCGTCCAGCGCCCCATGAGCCCCTATGATAAAGACGAGCTCCTGTTCCGTAACCTTTGGCTTGGAACAGGAGCTCGCTGTGTTTCGAGGGCTTGCCTTATGCCGAACAAGGACAGGGCTGTCATGATTTTTGGCCAAAAAGCATGTTTGCGATTTCGCTTCAAATAGCGGGCGAAAACGGCGTTGTTGTCGTGTCGCACAAGCGGTTGCGCCCCGCGGGCTGGCGATGGCTGCCTGATGGCGTGGCGATAGTTGCCTTGTCGAGACGCGTCCGCTGACAGAAGAAGTCGCCATGTGGTAGCGGACGTGCCTCGATAGGGCAGCTATCTTTATGAAAAGTGCTTACTTTTAAGGATAATTTCGAACTTTGTTTTCGTAAAGTTCTGTTATTTAACGCTTTACGAAAACCGCTCTATTTTCGCTCATTTGCGCCAAGCGGTTTCTTCACGGTAAACAACGCCTGTTTTTGAGGGGGCACTTGTCCACCTTTTTCATATTCCCGAGGATTTCGTGATTAGGCTGATGGTCGGGTTCAGGGTTGGTGATTTATGCTTGGCGTGGTGTGGAAACCATCCATTTCCATGCGGGGATGATCTCTATGCTCCGACCGTCAATCTCAATGGTCTCCTCATTTTCATACGTCAGTATGATCATGCGGCCACAGTCGAGCACCTTTGAGAGCTTCACAAGGGCGGTAGTCTCGCGTTGCCAGGTGTCGTCGCTGTTGTGTGGATTGTAGCATACTTGTATGGCGAGCGACTCGTCAGGGACATAAAAGTCTACCTCAATGCGGTTGTTATAGAAGAACACGCGGTCGTCGATGCCGTAACGGCGTAACAGCTCAATGGCAACCATGTTCTCCAGTAACGAAGTGGTTGTGTCCAGGGCGAGCAAACTCACAATGCCGTTGTCAACGAAGTAGTATTTCGGGTTTGTCTCGCGTTCGGTTAAGTTGTCGGCTATGTTGCCAATGGGATATATGAGAAACGCATTCTTAGAGTAATCTATATAATTGATGAGTGTGGACTTACCCAATTTCGCACCCGTGGAAGCCACTATATTGGTGAGGCGGGTAAACGATATGGGTTGCTTGATGCTCTCTGCCATTTTCTTGAACAAGATGCGCAGTGCAAAGGTGTTCTCAATGTGGTTGCGAGCTGCGATATCGCCGAGATATATCTTTTGGTAGACGCTTGTGAGGTAGTCACGCTTTGCAGACAACTGGGCACCCTCTGGAAAACCTCCAAACCGAAAATAATCGGTGAAATAACGCTGCACGTTGGCTCTTCCTTGTGTGGTGGCAAGTGCGTTTTCTCCGCTATCCACGGCATTGCTTTTAAGATACTCTGAAAAACTGTAAGGAAGGATGTGCTTAATGACGTAGCGTCCGCCCAGGGTCGTTGCAACATCACTGCTTAGCATTTTCGCGTTGCTTCCGGTGATATAGACCCTGTATTTGTAATCTGCAAGTCGTCGGGCGAATTTCTCCCATCCGGCTATGTTTTGAATTTCGTCAAGAAACAGCGTTGGGCGTTTGGCAGACATCATGCCATGCACCTCAAGGATAAGGTTGAGGTCTGACACGTCCATGCCGATGAGGCGCTCATCCTCAAAGTTGATGTATAGCATTTCGTCCCAGGTCTTACCCTTGCGCAAGAAATTTTGTATCTGCTGGTATAGCAGAAACGATTTTCCTGCACGTCTTACACCGATGAGAACATAGTTGGCAAAGTCTTCCATTGCATAGTCGCGCTCCACAATATGCTGTCTCTCCACTTCTGTCCTGTTCTCAAGAAGTATCTCCTTTATGGTCTCTTTCGTTATCATCTTTCGTATTTTGTCCTATGAACAGGACAAAATTAGCCTATTTTTGTCTTATACACAAGACAATATGGGAAAATTATTATTTTTTTTGCCGTTGGCCCACCTCCATGAAGCCACCGTTCTGCTTGACGAAGCGGATGAGGCGGCTGAAGACGGGACTCAGGTTGAGCGTGCCGACGTTGCCCGTGAGGATGAGCTGCTTGCGCGCCCGGGTGAGGGCCACGTTGAGCTTGCGGTCGATGACGTGCCCGTCCTCGGTGAACGAGTTGGCCGTCAGGAAGTCGAGCTGGTAACGCTGCTGTATGGTGAACGAGTAGATGATGACGTCGCGTTGCGAGCCTTGGTAGCGCTCCACGGTGTCGATGCTGATGTCTGCCAGTTCGGGCATGCCGAGCCGCTCGATTTCCTTGCGTATCATGGCTATCTGGTTGCGGTAGGGCACGATGACCCCCACGGTCTTGGCGGCGTCAAACCGGTCGCCGTAGAAGCGGCGTGTGCGGCGGAGCACGTCGGCCACGATGCGCGCCTCGTCGGTGTTCACCTTGTCGGAGATGTCGGGCCGGCAGCAGTCGGCCGAGGCGATGAAGACCAGTCGGTGCTCCGTGAGCGTCAGGTCGAGCGCGTCGCGGGGGGCGGACGCGTAGCCCAAGGAGGCCTCGCGCTGGTGGGCGAGGGGCACGGGGCGCAGGTGCTCGGCGAAGTAGAACTCGTGGTTGGGAAACTCCGCTATCTCGGGATGCATCCTGCCTTGGCGCGCGAGCACGCCCGTGAAGTCGTCGCGGTGGTTCATCTGCTCGATGCGGATGAGCCGTTCGAAGAGCGAGTTGCGGCAGTCGGCGAGGCCGATGGCGTTGAGCTGCGGATCGTCGACGACTGACAGGCTGGCGTCTTGTTGCACCACGGCGGGCAGCTGCTTGTAGTCGCCGATGAGGATGAACTTGTCGGGGTGGGTCAGCAGGCCCACGATGTTGGGTTCGAGTATCTGGCTGGCCTCGTCGACGATGGCCAGCTCGAAGTGTTTCATGTCGAACAGGTAGCTGCGGCTGAGCAGGGTCGACGTGGTGCCGACGATGACCTGCGTGTCGATGATTTTGCCCTTTATCTCCGCCAGCTTGCCGTATTGTTCCAGGGCGTGGTCGAGCAGGTGGTCGCGGTAGCGGCGGTCGCAGGTGTACTCGTTGCCGATGCGCAGAAAGTCGATGCCGTTGTCGCAGAGCATGCCGCATATCTCGTCGACGGCGCGGTTGGTGTAGGCCATGAGCAGCACGTTCTTCCGCTGCCCGCTTGGTGCGGAGGCTCCCTTGCCGTCGCCGTCCGGCGCGATGGTCTCCCTCACGAGGTATTGCAGCGCCATGCTCGTCTTGCCCGTTCCCGGAGGGCCGACGAGCAGGAAATAGTCGTCGGCCTGCATGGCCCTCAGGATGATGTCGTCGTAGGCGGGGTTGTAGGCGCGGCTCAGGGCGACGGCCGTGTCACGCCTGGGCGCGCGCTGGCCGAGCAGCAGTTGGCGTTTCTCCGCCGGGCCGCTGATGAGCCGTTGCAGGCTGCGCAGGGCCGCCGTGGCGTTGGCCCCGGCCCCCGTGTGCTCGATGCACCACAGCACCCGCCGGTCGCCCGTGGTGTTGCGTCGTCCTGCCGCCTCGAAGATGTCGGGGTTTTGCTGGCCGTCGCTCAGGTGCACTGTCACCTGGTCGGAGCGTATCTCGGTGAGCGCGCCGCGGAAGAGCAACGCCCGGCGCACGTCGGGCTGGGTGCCCTCGAGGTAAGGGTAGAGGTAAACGGAGTCGCCCAGGCGGAAGTTGGGCAGGAAGTCTTCGCCCTGGTCGGGCACGCTGAGGGTGATGGTGTCGTAGCCGTTGTAGGACGACGACTGCCGCTTGTCGGTGATGCGCAAGCCGGTGTAGATGTTGCCTGTCTCCTTTTTCTCCGTGACGGGCATGTTCCAGAGGTCGGCGGTGGCGTTGCCCGTGCCCTCCACCACGCCCAGGCGGCTGGCCAGTTGCTCGCGGTAGACGAAGTCGGCCATGTGGCAGAAGTAACTGCGGGTGAGCGCGTCCATGTCGTGCAAGGGCACGGTGACAGCGCACAACTGTGGGTAGAGCCAGTTGTTCCAGAGGTTCTCGTTGACGGG
>DAIOEQ010000143.1:3123-6019 GCA_036746215.1 Prevotella sp. | reverse complement strand
GGCGTAGTAGAGGTTCTCGTTGTCGTTGCTGGGGAAGTAGACGAAGAGATAGTTCTTGTAGGGCTCCTGCTGGTGGATATAGACGTCGAATGTCTTCGTCTGCCGCAGTTGTCCGCGCATCAGGGTGGCGGTGAGCGTCACGTGGCGCTTCTCCGTCTCCGACGTCTTCAGCACGCGCCCGTTGTCAGACAGCCACTCGGCGTCGCCCGACTTCCAGGTGATGATGGAGCCCAGGCGTCCCACGGTGGGCAGCGTCAGCTGGTCGTAGAGGTTGTTGCGCTTGTCGCTCAGCGTCAGGTGCTCCAGGTCGTAGGCCAGGCTCTCCTCCTCAGAGAGATTGGGCATGACCGACACCTCAAACTGCTTCTCCACACGGGCGTTGCGCAGTGAGAGGTGGGCCGTCAGCGTGGCGGTCGTCTCTTGGGCGCCAAAGGGCGGGCGGGTGATGACACCGTCGGCCGTGATGACCGACGCGTCGCTGGTGGTCCACTCCACCGTCGCGCCCTGGAAGGTGGTCGGCAGGTCCACGTTGTCCATGAGGTGATGGAGGTCGCCCATGGTGAAGGTGGCGAGGGTGGCCTCGTCCTCGAGCCGCTGGAGCGAGTCCTTGCGGGCCTGCGCGAGCGAGTCGATGTAAGCGTTCATGCTCTCTCGCGCGGCGTCGTTCCTGATTTCCTTCAGCTCAGGAGACGTGATGTCGTAGTTCCACAGCTTGAAGTTGCTGTACATGGCGCCCTTCAGCGGGGCGTCGCCAGCATAGCAGCTCCGTCCGAGGTAGTTCTGCACCAACTCGTTGAGGTCGGCGGGCGTCGTCGACACCTTGACCGCGGCGGCACCGGAGCCGTTGATGTTGACATAGAGACGACCGTTGGCGCGCATGATGACGGCCACGTTGAACCAGCGGCCGAGCTTGGGCATCATGGTGGCGCGCACCGGCACCTTCTCCTCGCCGGTGTAGGTGGTCTTGGAGATGGCGTAGCGTTGGCCCTTGGCGCTGTAGAACAGGTAGCCTGTGGTCGACGAGTTGGCGAAGCACCAGATGAAGTTGCCGTTCCGCGTGGTGTCCGTGGTCTCGGGGATAAACACGTCGGTGGTGATGGAGAATGTCTTGAGGCTTCGCAGCGCTTGGCCAAAAGCCCGGTCGAACTCGAAGTAGCCTCCGTCGTCACCCAGCGCCAGCACGGGGCGCCCGGCAAACGTGGTCAGGCGCGCGCCGTTCTTCAACGTGCCCCCATAGGAACCGTCGGTGCTGGCAGTCGTGGCGAAGTCGAAGGTCACCACGGTGCTGTCGCCATCGGCGGCCCACAATGAGGCCACACTGAGAAACAGCAGTGTAAGCGTCGTAAATAACTTATTCATAAGCGTTTTTGTGATTGAAACTAATTACCTATTTTATTGTAAATACGAAAAAGTGTCATTTTTCACGCAAGGAACTTTGACAATTGGAAAATAAATGCCTATCTTTGCCAAACAAAAATCTACTCACATGAAAAAAATAATCCTTGCGGCCTTGCTGGCCGCAACAACCTTTTCGGCACACGCCCAGAACCCGGTGAAGGGCGACTATGGTTACCTCTACTGCCACATGAGCGACCGCGGAGAGTGGACAGCCTACGCTGTCAGCCGCGACGGCTACCACTACCAGGACATCCTGGGCGGCAAACCCATCTTCGACCCCAAGGAGCACGCACGCATCGAGGGCGGCACCCGAGACGCCTACATCACGCGCGCCTGGAACAAGAAGGGATATGTCATGGTGACCACCGACATGTGCGTGGCCAAGAGCCACAAGTGGGACAACTACGGCATCGACCTGCTGCGCTCCAAGAACCTCGTCGACTGGCAGTCGGTGACGTTCGACTTCCGCAAGGGCATGTCCATCTTCTGCGACGGGGCGACCGCCAAGAGCCCCTACAAGGACTGGTCGACCATCAACCGCGTGTGGGCGCCGCAAATCTTCTGGGACCCCGACTATGTGTGGGCCAACGGCGAGCGCGGCGGATACATGATCTATTACTCGATGCTCAACCGCGCCGAGGAGAAGTATGACCGCATGTACTACAGCCACGCCTCGAAAGACTTCACGCGGCTGACCACGCCACGCCTGCTCTTCGACTGGGGCTACGCCACCATCGACGCCGACATCAACCTGCTGGCCGACGGCAAGTATCACATGCTCATCAAGAAGGAAGGTGGCAAGCCGGGCATCTACACCGCCGTGTCGGACCACCTGACCTACGGATGGGGAGAGCCCGTGGAGCACGACTACGTGAGCTTCGAGGGACGCAAGAACTGCGAGGGCTCCAGCGCCTTCCAGCTCATCGGCGACAAGACGTGGCGCGTGGCCTACATCCAATACAGCGACAACCCCAAGCACTACCGCATCTGCAAGGCCGACGAGAACCTGCGCAACTTCCACGACCCCGTCGACATCGAGGGTGTCACCGGGCCGCAGCACGGCTCGTTCATGCGCATCACCAAGAAAGAATACAAGAGCCTGCTGAAGCTCAACGAGAAGAAGAGCTGCTGCAAATAAGCGCCAACGGACACATCACACAAAGCGCCAGCTCCCGTCGAAGGGGGCTGGCGCTTTGCTTATCTCGGGCGCGTAAGTCTTTCCCTACTCACCTGGGGACGCCACATCGGCGTAACACCGCTCGACCATGGGGATGATGGCCTGCGGCACAAGACCATCAACAGGCTGGCCGAGCGCCACGCGACGGCGGACGGCCGTGCTGCTGACAGGATAGAGACCCGTGTCGACAAGGGTGACACCGGGCGGCAGCGAGGCGCGGTCGACGGGGCACCCCTCACGCGGATAGACGATGATGGGGTGGTGGCGCAGGATGTCGTCGTTGTCGGCATCGTCGGCAGTTGGCGTTTGCAGCACGAAGTT
>DAIOEQ010000143.1:0-3057 GCA_036746215.1 Prevotella sp. | reverse complement strand
GTAGGACGGGCGAGGCAGGCCAAACTCGTAGTCGGACGCCACAAGGCCAGGCTCACCGGCCAGGGCACGACGCACCATGTCGAAGCGCAGGCGGTCGCTTATCAAGTCGCCGGCCTGCTGCTTGAAGGGGTTGAGGGGCGACACGAGAAACCACACCTCACGGAGGTCGGTGAGGCGAAGGATGTCGCGCGCCAGGCCTATATGGCCCAGGTGGACGGGGTTGAACGATCCCCCGAAGACGCCTGTCGGAACCAGCTCGGCCATGACGGTCAACGCTTCAGGAAATCGCTGACCAGACGATAGGCCTCAGCCTCAGCGGTGGCCAGGTCGTCGTTGACCACGACATGGTCGAAACGGGGCGCGAAGGTCAGCTCGTAGGACGCCTTGGCCAGGCGCTGCTCGATGACCTCGGGCGCGTCGGTGGCACGCCCCACCAGGCGGCGGCGCAGCTCCTCGACCGACGGCGGCTGGATGAAGACACTGAGGGCGCGCGAGCCATAAAACCGCTTGATGTTGCAACCGCCTTTCACGTCGACATCAAACACCACGTTCTCGCCCTTGCGGCACTGCGTCTCCACTTGTTCCTTCAAGGTGCCATAGAAGCGGCCCGGATAGACCTCCTCGTGCTCCAGGAACTCGCCGGCGGCTATCTTCGCGCGAAATTCCCGCTCGGAGAGAAAGAGGTATTCCACGCCATTGCGCTCCGTGCCTCGCGGGGCGCGCGTGGTGGCGCTCACCGAGAAGGCCAGCCGCAACTCGGGATGGTGTTCCATCAGCCACTTCACAATGGTACTCTTGCCGCTGCCCGACGGCGCGGAAAAAATCAGCAAACGGCCCTCGCCCTGCGGAGTGGCGGCGGCGGATTGCGTGTTGGGGATATTGTTGTTGTCTGCCATAATACGACTATAATGGTGGGTTCTACAAATTAGCTTTATATTTGTTACCTAAAGGTGGTAATTTATAGAAACCACCAATAAGGAATGATACACAAAAGGCAGGCTTCTCATCGAAACCTGCCCATGGGTTTAGAGCGCGTTGAGCACCTGCTCCTTGATCTGCTCCAGTTCGTCTTTCATCTTGACCACGATGTTCTGCATCTCCGCCTGGTTGCTCTTCGAGCCCGTGGTGTTGATCTCGCGGCCCATCTCCTGGGCGATGAAGCCCAGCTTCTTGCCGTTGGGCTGGTCCTCAGCCATGGTCTCGCGGAAGTACTTCAGGTGGTTGGCGAGCCGTTGCTTCTCCTCGCTGATGTCGAGCTTCTCGATGTAATAGATGAGCTCCTGCTCCAGCCTGTTCTTGTCATACTCCACGCCAGGTATCTGCTCGAGCCCCTTGACAATGGTCTCGCGGATCTTCGCCACACGACTCTTCTCATAAGGCTCAATCTCATGGAGCAACCGCTCGATGTTGTCGACCTTCTCGTGGAACTTGCGCTCGAGCGCGGCGCCCTCCTGGCGACGGAAGGCCATGAGGGCGTCGAGGGCCGTGTGGACAGCCTGGAGCACCGCCTGCCACTCGTCATCGTCGAGCTTCTCCACCTCGGTCTTGGTGAGCACGTCGGGCATGCGCATCAGCGTGGTGAGCCAGTCGGCCGGCTCGGGTATGCCCGTATGGTCGGTGATAGCCTTCAGTTGGTGATAATAATTCTCCACAAGGGCCGCGTTGACCGGTGTGGCGTCGACAAGAGTGTCCTTCTCCACCCAAATGGCGAAGTCGACCTTTCCCCTTGTCAGCGAGTGAGCGATGAGTTGCCGGATCTCCATCTCCTTCTCCCGGTAGAGCGGCGCTATGCGCGTGGAGAGGTCAAGGGCCTTGCTGTTCAATGATTTAATCTCAACATTAATCTTCTTGTCCTTGTAGGCCACAACAGCCTTGCCGTAGCCTGTCATTGATTGTATCATGCTTCTTTCGCGTTAAATTTCTGCAAATGTACTAAGAAATCGTGGAAAAAAGCGTAAATTTGCACTTTATTTAGATAGATTTTTCAAAACTATGTCGTGCATCTTGAACATTGAAACGAGCACCAACGTGTGCTCAGTGGCCGTCAGTCATGACGGCGCGTGCATCTTTGACAAGGAAGACCACAGCGGCCCGAACCACGCCGAGCGCCTCGGCGCGTTTGTCGACGAGGCGCTCTCGTTCACCGACAACCACGCCATCCCCCTCGACGCCGTGGCCGTGAGCTGCGGCCCCGGCTCCTACACGGGCCTGCGCATCGGCGTGTCGATGGCCAAGGGCATCTGCTATGGCCGCGGCCTGAAGCTCCTGGCGGTGCCCACGCTGGAGCTGCTCTGCGTGCCAGTGCTGCTGGAAGAGCTGGTGACCGATGACGATGCGCTGCTGTGCCCCATGCTCGACGCCCGCCGCATGGAGGTCTACGCCCAGCTCTTCGACCGCTCCCTGCATGAGGTGCGACCCATCCACGCCGACGTGGTGGAGCCCGACACCTACAAGGAATATCTCGACCAACACCCCGTCTACTTCTTCGGCAACGGCGCCAAGAAGTGCCAGGACGTCATCAGCCACCCCAACGCACACTTCATCGGCGGCATCGAGGCGCTGGCCAAGAACATGCTGCCGCTGGCCGAGAGACGCATGGCCGAAGGACGCTTTGAGGACGTGGCCTACTTCGTGCCCTTCTACCTGAAAGACTTCGTGGCCAAGCAGCCGCGCAAGCTGCTCTGAGCACACCTGCGACATACCCCTTAACAACATCCCAACAAGACACATGAACATCAACGGATTGGACTACAACACCCAGCGCGAGAAACTCATCTTGCCAGAGTATGGGCGTGAGATACAGAACATGGTGGACTACTGCGTGGCCCTGCCCACCAAGGAGGAGCGGCAGCGCTGTGCCGCAACCATCGTCGCCACCATGGACCGCATGGTGCCGCAAAACCGAAACAACGCCAACTACAAGCAGAAGCTGTGGGACCACCTGGCGCTGATGAGCGACTTCAAGCTCGACATCGACTGGCCCTACGACATCAGCGAGGCACGGTCGATGCAGACCAAGCCCGAGCCGATGAAATATCCCACGGACAACATCCGCGT
>DAIOEQ010000142.1:0-6043 GCA_036746215.1 Prevotella sp. | reverse complement strand
GGCCTATTCATCAAGATGAAGCCATCGGACTTAAGGCAAAGATAATGAGGCAATTAAAAATTCAAAAGAGTATCACCAACCGCGCAAGCGAAGCATTGGACAAGTACCTTGTCGAAATAGGCAGGGCGCCACTCATCTCCATCGACGAAGAGATTGCCCTGGCGCAAAAAATCAAGAAAGGCGGACGAGAGGGCGAAAGAGCCAAGGAAAAACTTGTCACGGCCAACTTGCGTTTCGTGGTCTCCGTGGCCAAACAATATCAACACCAAGGGCTGTCGCTCACAGACCTGATCGACGAGGGCAACATAGGTTTGATCAAGGCCGCGCAGAAGTTCGACGAGACACGCGGCTTCAAGTTCATTTCCTATGCCGTGTGGTGGATTCGCCAGGGCATCTTGCAAGCCATCGCAGAGCAGAGCCGCATCGTCCGCCTGCCGCTCAACCAAGTGAGCGCCCTCAGCAAAATCACGCACGAGATCAACCGCTTTGAGCAGGAACACGAACGTCAACCCAGCATTCAGGAGCTATCCGACGCCACGAATGTGGACAGCGACAAGATTCAACAGAGCATGATGGCCGACGGCCACCATGTCAGCGTGGACGCGCCCTTCCAGGAAGGCGAAGAGAACACCATGCTCGACGTCATGTCGAGCGGTGACGACAGCCGCACCGACAAGGTCGTTGACCACGAGAGCATGGCCCAAGAGCTCAACGCCGTACTGGAGAGCGTGCTCAATGAGCGCGAGGCGACCATCATCCGTGAGTGCTTCGGCATTGGCTGCAACGAAATGGGACTGGAGGAGATAGCCACACAGCTCGGCCTGACCCGCGAGCGCGTGCGACAGATACGCGAGAAGAGCATAGCCAAACTACGCGAAAGCGGCAACGTGCGCATTCTGATGAAATATCTCGGATAGACCAAGACCGGACAGCTTAGCCCCCCCCTTGAATCCGCAAAAATGAGAATTGAGCAGCGAAACAGCTTAATTCTCATTTTTTTGTAGTAACTTTGCAGCAAAATTCATTATCACGCGCCAGGCATTGGGGTCATTTGCTAACAAGGAAAAAGCAAGGATACCCAACAGGGCAAGTGACAACGTATTACGACAAAAATCAATGATTACTCTCACAAATCTGGCCATACAGTTTGGCAAACGTGTACTTTACAAGGATGTAAACATCAAGTTCACCCGTGGAAACATCTATGGCGTCATCGGTGCTAACGGCGCAGGCAAGTCTACCCTGCTGCGCGCCATCAGCGGAGACCTGGAGCCAAACAAGGGAACCGTGGAGCTCGGCCCCGGCGAGCGCCTGTCCGTCTTGGAACAGGATCACTTCAAGTATGACGCTTATAGCGTGATGGACACCGTCCTCATGGGATACGAGGCTCTTTGGAACAACATGAAGGAGCGCGAAGCTCTCTACTCCAAGGCCGAAATGACCGAGGAGGACGGCAACCGCGCCGCCGAATTGGAAGAGAAATTCGCCGAGATGAACGGTTGGGAAGCCGAGAGCAACGCCGCACAACTGTTGCAAAACCTGGGCGTGAAAGAGGAGGCCCACCAAAAGCAGATGAGCGCGCTCTCCAACAATGAGAAGGTGCGCGTGATGTTGGCAAAGGCTCTCTTCGGCAAGCCCGACAACCTGTTGCTCGATGAGCCCACCAATGACCTGGACCTTGACACTGTGGAATGGCTGGAAAACTACCTGGGCGAGATTGACGAGCACCAGACTGTACTCGTCGTCAGCCACGACCGTCACTTCCTCGACTCGGTCAGCACTCAGACCATCGACATTGACTTCGGTAAGGTGACCGTCTTCGCCGGCAACTACAGCTTCTGGTATGAAAGTTCCCAGTTGGCCCTCCGCCAGGCGCAAAACCAAAAGCTAAAAGCAGAGGAGAAGAAGAAGCAATTGGAGGAATTCATCCGCCGTTTCTCCGCCAACGTGGCAAAAAGCCGCCAGACCACGAGCCGCAAGAAAATGCTCGAAAAGCTCAATGTGGAAGAAATCAGGCCCTCAAGCCGCAAATATCCGGGCATCATCTTTCAGATGGACCGCGAACCAGGCAACCAAATTCTGGAGGTAGAAGGGCTCAAGGCACTCGACGACGATGGCAACGTGCTCTTTGACAATGTCAACTTCAATGTGGAGAAAGGACAGAAGGTGGTCTTCCTCAGCCACAACCCCAAAGCCATGACCGCTCTCTTCGAAATCATCAATGGCAACCGCCAGGCCGACGCAGGAACTTACAAATGGGGCGTCACCATCACCACCGCCTATCTCCCACTCGACAACACAGAGTTCTTCAAGAGCGACTTGAACCTTGTCGACTGGTTGTCACAGTATGGCCCGGGCAACGAAGTGGCCATGAAAGCTTATCTTGGCAGGATGCTCTTCCGCCAGGAAGAAGTGGAGAAAAAGGTCAATGTGCTCTCGGGTGGCGAGAAAATGCGCTGCATGATCGCACGCATGCAGTTGCAGAATGCCAACTGCCTGATCCTCGACACGCCCACCAACCACCTCGACCTGGAAAGCATCCAGGCGTTCAACAACAACCTGGTGAGTTTCAAGGGCAACGTACTTTTCTCCAGCCACGACCATGAGTTCATTGAGACTGTAGCCAACCGCATCATCGAATTGACTCCCAAGGGCACCATCGACAAGTTGATGCCTTATGACGAGTATATCCACGATGACGCCATCAAGGAGCAGAAAGAGAAGATGTATCAGGCTTAACGAATGCGACAAGCAGCCACAGCCATAAATGACAAGGGCTTGTGGCACGTTTTTTGCTTGTAACAACAAAAAAGCTAAATGCACATATCATGACAGAAACAAAAGATTCCAAAAGAAAAATAAACGTTGAGGGCGCTGAGCCCGAGACGAGCAAGCAGGAAACTGCAAGTCAGCCCGACAAAAAGGACCAGGCAACCGAAAAGGACACCAAGGAAACGACGGAAGACGCCAAGGATGAAGAGAAGGACGCTTTGGCGGAAGCCCAAAAACAAATTGACGAGCTGAAAGACAAGTATCTGCGCACAATCGCCGAATTTGACAACTACAAGAAGCGCACCTTGAAGGAAAAGACTGAGCTGATCCTCAACGGTGGCGCCAAGACCGTAGCCGCCATACTTCCCGTGCTCGACGATTTTGAGCGCGCCTTGGCCGACAAGAGCGAAGACCCTAAGGCCATCAAGGATGGCATACGGAACATCTTCAACAAGTTTGTGAAAAGCCTGGAGACGCTGGGAGTCAAAAAAATCGAGACTCAAGACAAAGACTTCGACACAGATTTCCATGAGGCCGTGGCGATGGTGCCAGGCATGGGAGATGACAAAAAAGGCAAAGTCGTCGACTGTGTGCAGACGGGCTACACCATGAACGACAAGGTGATTCGCCATGCCAAGGTGGCAGTAGGACAGTAAGCCACGTGTCTTTATAATGTACTGATTCTCAATTTCCAATCACACAATGGCAGAGAAAAGAGACTACTACGAGGTATTGGGCGTGGACAAAAACGCAAGCGAAGACGACATCAAGAGAGCGTACCGCAAGTTGGCCATCAAGTACCACCCGGACCGCAACCCAGGTGACAAGGTGGCGGAAGAGAAATTCAAGGAGGCCGCAGAGGCCTACGATGTCCTGCATGACCCACAGAAACGCCAGCAATACGACCAATTCGGATTCAACGGTCCGCAGGGCGGCTTCGGCGGCGGCTTCGGCGGCGGCATGGACATGAATGACATCTTCTCGATGTTTGGCGACATTTTTGGAGGCCACAGCGGGTTCGGCGGATTTGGAGGCTTCGGCGGTGGTGGCGGTGCGCAGCACCGTGTGTACCGCGGCTCAGACCTTCGCTTGAAGGTCAAGTTGTCCCTGCAGGACATCGCCTCGGGCGTCACCAAGAAATTTAAGGTGAAAAAAGACGTGGTCTGCCAGGCCTGTCATGGAACAGGCGCCGAGGGCAATTCCAAGCCTGAGACCTGTCCCACCTGCCATGGCGCGGGCATGGTCAATCGCACCGTGCGCTCCATGTTTGGCATGATGACGACACAGTCTGAGTGTCCCACCTGTCACGGAGAAGGCACCATCATCAAGAACAAGTGTCACGTGTGTGGCGGAACAGGCGTCGTCAAGGGCGACGAGATTGTCTCTATCGACATCCCCGCTGGTGTGGAGGAAGGCATGGTCGTCAACATGAGCGGAAAGGGCAACGCCGGTCCGCACAACGGTGTCAACGGTGACATCCAAGTGCTGGTCGAGGAAGAGAAAAACGACCTGTTCACACGCGACAAGCAAGACCTCATCTACAACTTGCTCCTTGACTTCCCAACTGCCGCACTGGGCGGAGAGGCACAGATACCGACCATCAATGGCAGCAAGATATCTCTGAAGATTGAGCCAGGCACACAACCGGGCAAGAGCGTCAGGTTGCGTGGAAAGGGTCTGCCGGCGCTGAAAGGATATGGGACAGGCATGGGAGACCTTATCGTGAACATGAGCGTGTATGTGCCCAAGACGCTCACAAAGGAGGAGAAGAAAGCCGTGGAAGCCTTGAGGGAAAGTGAAAACTTCAAGGGTGACACGACAACGAAGAAAAGCATATTCGACATGTTCAAACATTGTTTCAATTAGTTTAGCCCATTTGGATGAATTACCAAGAGACAGTAGAATACCTATATAACAGCACCCCCGTCTTTGAGCACGTGGGTGCTGTTGCTTATAAGGAGGGACTGGAAAACACACTCGCCCTCGATGAGCATTTCGGACATCCCCACCAATATTACAAGACCATCCATGTGGCGGGAACCAACGGAAAAGGATCATGCTCACACACCTTGGCGGCCATCCTCCAGTCGGCGGGTTACAAGGTAGGCTTGTACACCTCGCCACACCTTGTGGATTTCAGGGAACGCATTCGGGTCAACGGACAGATGATCAGCCAGCAGCGAGTCATCGACTTCGTGGAGGAGCACCGGTCGTTTTTCGAGCCCCTGCACCCGTCATTCTTTGAACTGACCACAGCCTTGGCTTTTCTCTATTTCAAGGAACAGAAAGTCGATGTGGCCGTGATTGAGGTGGGGCTGGGAGGACGCCTCGACTGCACCAACATCATTACACCTATTACATCTATAATCACCAACATCAGTTTTGACCACACGCAATTCCTGGGAAACACACTCGCCAAGATAGCGGGAGAAAAGGCTGGCATCATAAAAAAGAACGTGCCTGTGATAGTAGGCGAAGCCCTTGAAGAGACCGCACCCGTGTTTCGGGAAAAAGCTTGTGAAATGCATGCGCCCCTCATCTTTGCGGAGCAAAAGGAGGAAGTAAAGGAATGGAGCGTGACACCTCAAGGGGGCATGTCCTACCAGACATACGACTATGGGACACTCCACGGCGAATTGGGAGGGGAGTATCAAGCCAAGAACGCCAACACCATCCTCGCAGCCATCAGCGTGTTGCGAACACACGCTCGTGAGCTGCGGATTGAGCTCAAGGATGTGAGACAAGGGTTTGCCGACGTATGTGAGGCGACAGGCTTGAGGGGCAGGTGGCAACAACTGCATGCTCATCCATTGGTAATCTGTGACACCGGACACAACGTGGGCGGATGGAAATATCTCTCGCACCAGATAGCCTCGCAAAAGTGCGACCACAAACTCATCGTGTTTGGCATGGTGGACGACAAGGATATCAATACCGTAATGAGTCTGTTGCCTAAGGACGCCACCTACTATTGGACACAAGCCAGCTCAAAGAGAGCTGTCCCCTCAGAGAAGGTGGCTCGCCTGGGGGAGGAACATCACCTGCGCGGAACAGACTGTGGCAACGTCGAAAAGGCATACAGGAAAGCCTTGGAAGACGCTGGTAAGAATGATTTCGTTTTTGTGGGAGGTTCCAGCTATGTAGTCGCAGATTTGCTCTCTGATGCGTTTTAGCTTTTTTTAAATCAAAAAGTTTGAAAAATATTTGCAATACTCGTTTTTTTTTAGTTACTTTGCAGTACATTACTTTAAACAATCGAAGTAACTAAAAA
>DAIOEQ010000141.1:0-6071 GCA_036746215.1 Prevotella sp. | reverse complement strand
TTATTGCAACTCTTCACTCAAATCGTACCAAATTATTTTTTTAACGTCACTAAACACCTCTATAGAATCGCGTATTTGCCAGCGCATGATTGTTGTGCCGCAAGTACGCGATTTTTTGTGTCTCGCCGCAACCGATTGACAATAGCCACTCACACCATTTTTCAACAGGACGGAAGCTACAGGTCACAGCATCTTTGTGAGCAGTTGTGAGATTTCTGTCTCTCTCGACTTCTTTTCGTGTTTAAGATACACGCTGGTGCAATAGAGAGGCACATTGGTCAACCACTCCTGTTCCCTATAGCCTGCCATGGAAAAACGAATGCCATGAAGCCCTTTGTGACTATCCACGAAAGTCTTCAGTGATTTTGATTTCAGATTTTCCTCAGCCTTGACTTCTATCGGGATGACCTTGTCGGCAAGCTGGATAACGAAGTCTATCTCCAACTGAGAGTCATCACGGCTAAAATAAGAGATTGTCGTGTCTGGAATCTCCATCATGCAGTCACAAACAAAGTTCTCCGTGAGTGAACCTTTGCTTTGCGACAAGCCACCAGGCAGTAGCAATGACACAGGAGGAATGTTGCTCAACGCACCAAGCAACCCGTTGTCCAGCATGTAAAGCTTGAAGGCTGTCACGTCCTCAAAATCTCTCAACGGGATGGCCGACGATGTTATGCGTGGAACCTTATAAATAAGTCCAGCATCGATAAGCCACTGGATGGCCACTTCATATTCCTTGGCCCTTGCGCCCTTGCGCATCACGCCATATATGAATTTTTTGTTCTCCTTTGCCAACTGCGAGGGAATGGAGCGCCACACCTGATTGATGCGTACGACCTCATTAACGGGCGCGTGCTTCGACACGTCGCGCTCGTATGCATTCAAAATTTCTTGTTGCGTTTTCCTCACGGCATTCGGGTCTTTTGTGTCTATGAACTTCTGTACGACCTCTGGCATTCCTCCTACAAAATAATACTCACGGAGCAATTGCGCACATCGACTGCTAAGTCCAGTGATAACAGACCAATCGAGACTTTCGAGAATCTTCAAGAGCTTTTCCTCTCCTTTAGCCATCAGATATTCCGAGAAGTCCATCGGATACAAGGTCAAGGTGTCCACTTGCCCCACGGGATACGATTCGCCCTCATGCAACTGAATCCCAAGATAGCTGCCCGCAACAACGACATGGTATTCTGGCGCGTCTTCCTTGAAATATTTTAGGGATGCCAGTCCGCGTCGCGTCTCTTGTATTTCGTCCAAGATGATGAGCGTTTTCCGTGGAGTTATCGTTTCGTGCGTCGTTGCGCTGATGGTCATGATGATGCGTTCCATGCTGTAGTCCTCGGCAAATAGGTCCTTTATCTCGGCATTGTTGTCACAGTTGACGTAAGCGACATTGTCAAAATAAAGACGCCCAAACTCCTTCAATATCCAAGTCTTTCCGACCTGCCTTGCACCAAGCAACATGAGAGGTTTCCTATCTACCTTGTCTTTCCACTCGACAAGGCTGCTCATCATCTTTCGTTCCATGCTCCTTATAAATTTAGGTTGATACTGCAAAAATACATTCTTTATTTGGAACGAACAACAAGAAACACACTTTTCTTAGCGAATATTTCAGGAAAATCACACTTTTCTTAGCGAATATTTTTCGGAACTTCACACTTTTCTTAGCGAATATTTTGAAAAACGCCACACTTTTCTGAGGGAAACAACAAGGGGAACGCCACGCTCCCATCGGTCTCCACAAACACAAATTGAGAATTTTGCAGAGATGGCAAAAAGGAGCCCTTCGTGTGTTTTGTCATCTCATGATGGTAATTTATAGAAACCACCAGTAACAGGCCTGTCCTTTGCAAAAGCATTAAAATAACTAAATTAGGACAAAATATCAAAGATTTAGGGTAACTTTGCACCTTAAATAGAAGTCATTAAAACGCATGAGCTTAACAAAAATAGTGGGCAAACTGTTTACGCCCCGCCAGTATGCGCTGGAGAAACACTACACGCAGCCCGAGGCGTTGCAACACGCCGTGCTGCGCCACCTGCTGGAGAGAGGGGCCAACACGGAGTATGGCCGCAACCACCTGCTCTCGTCCAAGAACAGCTATGAGGAATACGCCAAGAACGTGCCCGTGAACACCTACGAGGAACTGAAGCGCGACATCGACCGCATGCGCCACGGCGAGGCCGACGTGCTGTGGCCCGGACAGGTCAAGTGGTACGCCAAGTCGTCGGGGACGACCAACGACAAGTCGAAGTTCATACCCGTCTCCAACGAGGGCCTACACGACATACACTACCAAGGAGGCAAGGATGTTGTGGCGCTCTACCTGCGCAACAACCCCGACAGCCACCTCTTCGACGGCAAGTCGCTCATCCTCGGCGGCAGCCACTCGCCCAACTACAACGTGGCCGGGTCACTCGTGGGCGACCTCAGCGCCATCCTCATCGAGAACATCAACCCGCTGGTCAACCTCATGCGCGTGCCCCGCAAGCGCACGGCGCTCCTCTCCGACTTCGAGGTGAAGCGTGACCGCATCGCACAGGAGTGTCTCCACCAGAATGTCACCAACATCTCGGGCGTGCCCTCCTGGATGCTCAGTGTGCTCGTGAGGGTCATGGAGCTATCGGGCAAGAAGCACCTGGAGGAGGTGTGGCCCAACCTGGAGGTGTTCTTCCACGGAGGCATCGCCTTCACCCCCTACCGCTCGCAGTATGAGCAGCTCATCACCTCGCCCAAGATGCACTACATGGAGACCTACAACGCCTCGGAGGGTTTCTTCGGCATACAGGACGACCCCGACGACCGCTCCATGCTCCTAATGCTCGACTACGGCGTGTTCTACGAGTTTATCCCGCTGGAGGAGGTGGGACGCCCCGACGCCACCGTGGTGCCCCTCGAGGGCGTGGAGCTCGGGCGCAACTACGCCATGGTCATCACCACCAGCTGCGGACTGTGGCGATACATGATCGGTGACACCGTGGAGTTCACATCCAAGCGACCCTACAAGTTTATCATCACCGGGCGCACCAAGTACTTCATCAACGCCTTCGGTGAGGAGCTCATCATGGACAACGCCGAGAAGGGCCTGGCCTACGCCTGCGAGAAGACAGGCGCACAAGTGCTCGAATACACCGCAGCCCCCGTCTACATGGACCAGAACGCCAAGTGCAGGCACCAGTGGCTCATCGAGTTCAGCAAGGAGCCCGACAGCCTCGAGCGCTTCGCCGACGCCCTCGACGAGAAGCTGCAGGAGATCAACTCCGACTATGAGGCCAAGCGCTCCCACAACGTCACGCTGCAACACCTCGAGGTGGTGAAGGCCCGTCCGGGGCTCTTCAATGACTGGCTGAAGCAGAAAGGGCGCCTCGGCGGGCAGCACAAGGTGCCACGGCTGAGCAACTCGCGCAAGAACATGGACGAGCTGTTGGAGATGAACAAGCAGTGAGCCAACCAACGCCGCTGACAAACAGGGGCCGACAAAAGGCAAAAACGACATGAACCACATGACTGACAACAAAAGACAAGGATGCGAGACGGGCCGCCGCCCATGGGCCCTCGTGTGCCTTTTGCTCGGCTTTCTCGCGCTCGCCTCGTGCGCCAAGATGGGAAGCCCCGACGGCGGATGGTACGACGAGACGCCCCCACACGTGGTGAGCTGCTCGCCCGCGGACAGGGGCGTCAACGTGAGCAAACGCCACATATACATCAACTTCGACGAGTTCATCAAAATCGACAACCCCTCACAGAACGTCGTCGTCTCGCCACCGCAGATCAACCAGCCCGAAATCAAGGGGCAGGGCAAGCGCATCAGCGTGGAGCTGCTCGACTCGCTGAAACCCAACACCACCTACACCATCGACTTCTCCAACGCCATCAGCGACAACAACGAGGGCAACCCCATGGGCAGCTATACCTACAGCTTCTCCACGGGCGACCACATCGACACGCTGGAGGTGTCGGGATACGTGGTCGACGCCAGCAACCTCGAGCCCGTGAGCGGCATTCTCGTGGGCCTCTACGACAGCCTCTCGACCGACTGCTTCAAGCGCCAGCCCATGCTGCGCGTGTCGAAGACCGACTCGTGGGGCCACTTCACCATCAAGGGCGTGGCACCCGGCTCCTACCGCATCTATGCCCTGCAGGACGCCGACGGCGACTTCGTGTTCAACCAAAAGAGTGAGATGATAGCCTTCCAGGAGGCCCTTGTCACGCCCTCCTGGAAGGAAGACACGCGGCAAGACACCACCTGGGTCGACTCGCTCCACATCGCCGGCATCCAGCGCGTGCCCTACACACACTTCCTGCCCGACGACATCTGCCTGCGCGCCTTCAATGAGGTGGTGACCGACCGCTACTACCTGAAGGCCGAGCGCCGCGAGGCCGACCACTTCACGCTGTTCTACACCTATGGCGACAGCGTGCTGCCCGACATCCGCGGGCTCAACTTCAACGCCGACAAGGCTTTCATCATCGAACCCTCGGAGCACAAGGACACCATCACCTACTGGCTGCGCGACACGACTCTCGTCAACCAGGACACGCTCACCATGGAGCTGCGCCACCACATCACCGACACGCTCGGTGTCTTGCGGCTGCGCGCCGACACCATCAAGCTCATCTCCAAAGACCCCTACGCCAAGCGCATGAAGGCCGCACAAAGAAAACTGGAGCAATGGCAGAAAGCGCAAGACAAGCTGAAAAAGCGTGGCGAGCCCTACGACTCCATCATGAAGCCCGAACCCCTGGGCGTCAGCCTGTCGCCCCTGGGCGAAATGGCTCCCAACGAAAATGTCACCATCGAGGCCAAGAAGCCCATAGCAGACCCCGACACGGCACTCATACACCTCTACTCGCACCTGCCCACCGACTCGCTGTGGTATGCCGAGCCCTATCGTCTGGAACGTCGGAACCCGCAGACACTCACGCTCAAGGCGGCCTGGAAGCCCGACACTGAGTACAGCCTCGAACTCGACTCCACTGCCATCCGCTCCATCTACGGACAGGTGTCGGACCCACTGAAGCAGGGCATCAGGGTCAAGTCGCTCGACCAGTACGCCACCCTGCTCATGACTCTCCAGGGCATGCAGGGCAAGCACGTCATCGCACAGTTGCTCGACGCGTCAGACCAGGTGGTCAAGGAGGCACGGACAGACAACGGACAGGCTGAGTTCTACTACCTCAACGCGGGGAAATACTACATGCGCCTCATCGTCGACGACAACAACAACGGCAAGTGGGACACGGGCGACTTCGACAGCGCGTCGCAACCCGAGATGGTCTACTACTATCCCGAAGATATCGAGTGTCGCGCCAAGTGGGACCTCACACTGACGTGGAACCCCACCGCCAAGCCGCTCTACCAGCAGAAGCCCGGCAGCATCACCAAGCAGAAGGGCGAGAAAGCCAAGGCCATCAAGCACCGCAACGCGGACCGCGCCAAACGCCTGGGCATCGAGTACATACCACGGTGAGAAAAGGCACACAAGCGCCACTGATAACTGTCACAACGGCCCGCCGAAGGGCCATCAACAAATACGCTTCACACAAGGGTTCTGTAAATTACCACCTTTAGGTAACAAGTCACAAGAAGGGTGACGTTTTGCCATCTTTTGGTGACAAAGCTAATTTATAGAACCCACCAAAAAAGGAAAAATCATGAAACAGGTCAGAGCATTCATCATGGCGTTCCTCCTCACGTTGGCCATCGCACCAGCGCAGGCACAGTGCGCCTACCGCAACACAGCCTTCAAGTCGGGAGAGTTTCTCTCCTACAACCTCTACTACAACTGGAAATTCGTGTGGGTGAAGGCCGGCACGGCCTCCATGTCCACCGTGCAGAGCCACTACCGTGGCTACCAGGCGTGGCGCTCGTCGCTCACCACGAGGGGCAACAAGCGCGTGGACGACATGTTCGTGCTGCGCGACACGCTGCTTTGCTACTGCTCCACCAAGATGGAGCCGCTCTATTTCCGCAAGGGAGCGCGCGAGGGCAAGCGCTACACCGTGGACGAGGTGTTCTACAGCTACCCCGACGGACGCCAGCACCTGCGCCAGCACCGCCAGA
>DAIOEQ010000140.1:0-6082 GCA_036746215.1 Prevotella sp. | reverse complement strand
AAGGCAAAACGTTGCCTGTCTCACGAAAAAATCGTTATTTTGCAATCGCAATCACATTAATTAAGGTGTAGAAGATTTAATAGTATAGGTGCACAAGATTTAATTAAAGGTGTAGAAGATGAAAAATCAGAAGATGTACGAACCCGACGACAAGCTGATCAGCATCATCGGTGACAACTACAACATCCTGCAGGCCCTGGGCAGTTTCGGCATCAGCCTGGGCTTTGGCGACAAGACGGTGCGTGAGGTGTGCGAAGAGCAGCACGTGGACACTTACACCTTCCTCGCCGTGGTCAACTTCACCATCAACGGCTACCGGGGCTACGACGACGCCTACCGCCTCTCGGTGCCCACATTGCTGAAGTACCTCAAGGCGTGCCACTCCTATTACATCGACTTCGAGCTGCCCTTCATCCGAAGGGAGCTGGAGGGCGCCCTCGATGAGAACGACAATCTCGCCCGGCTCATCCTCAAGCTCTATGACGAGTATGCCCACAGCATCATCAACCACATGCGCTATGAGGAGAAGACGGTGTTCCCCTACGTGGAGAAGCTCGAGGCGGGAGAGGCACCGAAGAACTACGACATCCACATGTTCTCGAAACATCACGAGCAGACCGACCAGAAGCTCAAGGAACTCAAGAACATCATCATCAAGTACCTGCCATCCGACGGGTTGCACAACAACCAGCTGTCGGCCACACTCTACGACATCTACAACTGTGAGGACTGGCTCGCGCAGCACACCGAGGTCGAGGACCACATCTTCATCCCCGCCATCCGCGAGCTGGAGCGCCGCAGCAAGCAGGACGACGTGTCGGTGAAGATATCAAACATGATCAACCAGAACCCGGAGGCGCAGGAGAAGCTCTCCGACCGGGAGAAAGACGTGATTGTGGCGCTCGTGCAAGGCATGAGCAACAAGGAGATAGCCGACCACCTCTGCATCTCCATCAACACCGTCATCACCCATCGCCGCAACATCGCGCGAAAGTTGCAAATCCACTCCGCGGCGGGACTGACCATCTACGCCATCGTCAACAACCTCGTGGACATCAGCACCGTGAAGCTCTGACCGGGCAGTCGCGCCGGTGTGGCCGAGAGCCTATAACTTGTGAGATAAGCTCGCCCAGGCAACAGGAAATTAGCTATTCGAGTAACAAGGATTAGTTATTCGAGCAACAAGGATTGGCTACCCAAATAGCGGAAAGAGCATTGCGAACAAGCGGAAAGAGATGCTTTCCGAACAAATGGAACGATATACAATAACATTACAATATATAAGATAACATGATGGAACGCCCAATGATAGCAGTCGTGGACCCGAACACGCTGGCCGTGATGGGAATGCGGCAGATGTTGCAAGACGTGATGCCCATCATGACCGTGGAGGCTTTCAGCACGTTCGACGACCTGCTGACGCATGAGCCCGACCGCTTTGTGCACTACTTTGTGTCGCAAAGCGTGGTGCTCGAGCATCGGCCTTTTTTCCTCGAGCGGAGACACAAGACCATCGTCACCACGCTTTCGCAAAATCCACAGACACAGCTCAGTTCGTTTCACAGTCTCTGCATCAACCAGCCCGAGGAAGACGTGGTGAAGGACTTGCTCCACCTGGAGCAGGGCGCACACGCCGGGGGCCGCAACCTGCCGCCCATGCCACGCGCGCTCAGCGCGAAGGTGCTCAGCGACAGGGAGATTGAGGTGCTGAGCCTCATCGCGCAGGGAATGCTCAACAAGGAGATTGCCGACCAGCTCAACATCAGCCTCACCACGGTCATCAGTCACCGCAAGAACATACAGGAGAAGCTGGGCATGAAGAGCGTGTCGGCCCTCACCATCTATGCCGTGATGCACGGATATGTGGACGTGAACAAGATCTGAGGCAGGTCGCGATAAAATCTGGGACAGCTTGCAAGAATATCTGATGCAGCTTGCAAGATGACTTGTTAGCGGATGGGCAACCCTCCTGGCTTACAAGAAAGGCGAAAGCAAGTGGGCAAACCATCCGCGGAACCGTTGCCATGGCGTGCGCCAGCGTCTCCACGTCTCCTCTGTCAGCGGGAACGAGTCGCTTTTCTCCGTGTCAAAGAGGCGGTCGAGCTCGTGGGTGGTGCAGGGGTCCACGATGACCGCGTTCTCCTCATAGTCCCATGCCAGGCTTCGGGCGTTGAGGTTGGCCGACCCCACGGTGCAGAAGCGACCGTCGACCATGATGACCTTGGTGTGGTGGAAGCCTGGCTTGTACATCCATACCTTGCAACCGCGCTTCATGAGCTTATGCGCGTTGTAGAACCCGCAGTCGGGCGTCAGCGGTATGTCGCTGCGCACCGACAGCATGATCTCCACCTTCACGCCCCGCTTGACGGCGTTCCGTAGCGCCCGCTTGATGCTGTGGTTGAGCGTGAAGTAGGGGTTGATGAGCTTGATGCTGTCCCGTGCCATGCTGATGGCATGGGTGTAGAAGTCGCGTATGATGCGGTTTGACGTGTGCGGCTCTCGGTTGATGATGCCCACCTGTTTCCTTCCCGCCGTGCGGCAGGTGTCGGGCTTCAAGCCGTGGAAGTAGCTCGTGTCGCCCAGTCCGCGGTAGTATTGTGGGCCGTGGACGTCTTGTCGTGTCACCTTGTTCCACATGTGGAGGAAGATGTCTTGCAGGGTGTTGACCTCCGTGCCCTCGATGCGACAGTGCATGTCGTGCCATTCGCCCACCTGTGGCGTTCCCTTGATGTAGTAGTCGGCCACGTTCATGCCGCCGGTGTATGCCACCTTGCCGTCGATGACCACGATCTTGCGGTGGTCTCGGCTCCAGATGTCGTTGAGGTAAGGGAAGCGTACGGGGTTGAATTCGTAAATCTCGATGCCCTGCGCACGGATGGAGTCGAGGTCGCGTCGGCGCATCGGCTGGTTGTTGCTGATGTTTCCGAAGCCGTCGAAGAGCAGTCGCACTTCCACGCCCGCCTTGGCCTTGGGCGCCAAGTGTCTGATGAGCAACCGGTTGATGGAGTCGTTCCGGAAGTTGAAATATTCCATGTGGATGCTCTTCTGCGCCTGGTCGATGGCGCGGAAGAGGTCGTCAAACTTTTCTTGTCCGCTCATGAGGAGCGTGACGCTGTTGTCCCTGGAGAACGAGACGCCCTCCTTTTCCAGGTGGCTTACGATGAGAGAGTCGCTCGTCTGGGCTTTGGCTTGCGAGGGGAGGAGCAAGGCGAAAGCCAGGGGTAGACAGTAGAGAATCCATTTCATACACTCAAATCTTTCGTGGCGCGGCACCGATGGCGCGCTTGTTATCCCCATTGTGTGGCGTTGTGGTTTTGTGATGGCCGCTTGTCGAGGAGTGGTCATTGGTTGAGCATCGATGTGGCGTAGTTGTCGACGATGCCGAGCAGTTTGCGTTGCTTGTCGCACACCAGCACCGAGTGGATCTTGTATCGGTGCATGATGCGCTCGATGTCGGATATCTTCGCGTTGGTCGACACAATCTTCGGGTTGCGCGTCATGATGTCGGCCACGGTGTGGTCGAAGAACTCCGCCTGCCATCGTTCCATGGCACGCCGGATGTCGCCGTCGGTGATGAGGCCTATGACACATCCCTTGTCGTCGAGCGACACGCCCAGTCCGAGCTTGCCTTTCGATACGTGGATGATGGCCTCGCCGAGGTGCATGTCCTGCGGCACGATGGGCAGGTCGTCGGTGCGCATCACGTCCTCGGCCGTGGTGAGGAGGCGCTTGCCGAGCTCGCCGCCCGGGTGGAACTGCGCGAAGTCGCGTGGCCGGAAGTCGCGTATCTGCATCAGCGCCACGGCCAGGGCGTCGCCCATGGCCAGCGCCGCCGTCGTCGATGACGTGGGGGCGAGGTTGAGGGGGCACGCCTCATGGGCCACGAAGACCTTGATGTGGATGGTGGAGTATTTGGCCAGGAGCGACTCGGGGTTGCGGCTCATGCCGATGATGGGCACGTGCATGTGTAGCAGGATGGGCACAAAGCGCAACAGCTCGTCGGTCTGTCCCGAGTTGCTGAGCGCCAGCACCACGTCGTCGGGCGTCATCACGCCCAGGTCGCCGTGGTAGGCGTCGAGGGGGTTGATGAAGAAGGCCGGCGTGCCTGTGGAGGCCAGTGTGGCCGCGATTTTCTGTCCGATGTTTCCGCTCTTGCCCACGCCGGTCACGATGACCTTGCCGTGGCAGTGGTAGATGAGGTCGACGGCCCTGACAAAGTTGTTGTCAAGCTGCGGGATGAGGTCGAGCACGGCCTGTGCCTCGTCGCGCAAGCAGCGTTCGGCATACTTGAGCGACAGCGAGAGGTTGGTGGCCGGTATGGATGGATTTTGCATGGTAGGCTTTGTGGATGGGTGATGGTTGCCGCTATGCGAGGAGCTGTGCGATGAGTCCTTCGAGCTTGTCGAGCTCCAGCATGTTGGCGGCGTCAGACAGACCCTGGTCAGGATTGGGGTGCACCTCGAAGAAGTAGCCTGTGGCGCCGAAGGCCTTGGCGGCCAGCGCCATGGCCGGCACAAACTTGCGGTCGCCCACGGTCTTGCCATCGCCCGCCGAGGGACGTTGCACGCTGTGTGTGCAGTCCATGATGACGGTGGGCACGATTTCCTTCATGTCGGCTATGTTACGGAAGTCCACCACGAGGTTGTTGTAGCCGAAGCAGTTGCCCCGCTCGGTGAGCCACACCTCCGTGGCGCCGCTGTCGAGGGCCTTCTCCACGGGGTAGCGCATGTCGCGCCCGGAGAGGAATTGCGCCTTCTTGATGTTGACCACCTTGCCCGTCTTGGCGGCAGCCACCAGCAAGTCGGTCTGGCGGCACAGGAAGGCGGGTATCTGCAACACGTCGCACACCTCGCCCGCGGGCTTCGCCTGCCACGCCTCGTGGATGTCTGTGGTGAGGCGCAGGCCATATTTCGCCTTCACGTCGGCGAGCATTTGCAGGCCCTTGTCGATGCCTGGACCGCGGAACGAGTGGATGGACGTGCGGTTGGCCTTGTCGAATGAAGCCTTGAAGATGATGTCGGTGCCGAGGCGACGGTTGATGCCTGTCAGCGTGGCGGCTACGGTGTCGAGCAGTTCGGCCGACTCGATGACGCAGGGGCCGGCAATGAATGTTGGACGCATGTGGTTTCTCCTATTTATATTGTAATGCAAAGTTAGTTAAAAGACGTTGCAATCAAGAAGGTTTAACAATAATTTAACAAACGAGTGTAAAAAACTTGTTGAAATTTTGGAGGGAAAGAGTTTATTATATATTTTTGCAGCGTTTTCGTGTGGATGAAGACACAACGTTTGTGGACAGAAACACTAAGACAATAGAGAGTTAAACAAAGTATTAGTAATTAAAAACTTTACGTATTATGAAAAAGTTATTCATGACTTTGGCCGCCGCTGTCATCGCAGTGAGCGCCAGCGCACAGGTTTACCTGGGTGGCAATGCCGGTATCGCCAGCACGAAGATCGCAGGCCAGGACAGCAAGACCACTTACAAGGTCCTTCCTGAGATTGGCTACAAGTTCAACCAGGACTGGGCCATCGGTACAGTCGTAGGTTGGGGCAAGGGCACTCCCGTGACGATTGAGGACGCCGACCACGCAACGGGCACCTTCGAGGTGGCTCCCTACGTTCGCTACACGGCTCTCCACACCAAGATGGTTGACCTGTTTGTCGACGGTGGCTTCTCTTACAAGCACTACAACGACACAGGCAATGAGTGGACTGTCGGTCTGAAGCCTGGTGTCGCCTTGAACTTCAACAAGAACGTGAGCCTTGTCGCCCATGTCGGTTTTGTGGGTTACAAGACCTACAAGCCCAGCTACGAGCACGCCAAGAGCAGCAACGCTTGGGGTGTTGACCTCGACGGCAACAACCTGACCCTGGGTCTGCTCTGGAACTTCTAATCCAGACCTCAGCCGTTCTTTTCGCCCCCTGTGGGTGAGAGAAACGATGACATAAGACGATTGCGGGCTTCCTGCGCTCCGATGAGGAGCAAGCGGGAAGCCCGTTTTGATTTCTCTCGTTGGCGTATTGCTTACGTCTTGTGGCTTTACTTAGTGACGTTAAAAAAATAATTTGGTACGATTTG
>DAIOEQ010000139.1:0-6099 GCA_036746215.1 Prevotella sp. | reverse complement strand
GATCGCGACAACGACAAGGCCAGCGGAAAGATGACCTTGGTGGTGCGCCTGGGCGCTGAGTCCGCCGAGAGACTCTATGAGCTTCTGCCCATCATGGCCACGGTGTTCCTGTATAGTTTCCTGGTTTTGGACGGGAATACGCCTTGGTGGAAGACAGGGGGCTACATTCTGTTGAGTTTGTTTTACATTGTTCCCCATCAGATGACAACCCGAAAGATGGCCGACATCGGGCAGGGGCGTGAGCTCAACCGTGTGCTCGGCATGACGGCCCGCGACATCTTTCTCTATGGTCTCGTCACAGCGGCGCAGATTATTTTGTTTTGTAACCTATCATAAGCTATGCAACAACAAGTCAATCTTGAACTCATGAACTTTGTGGAACGGGAAATTCTTCCACGTTACAATGCCTTTGGCCGCAGCCATGGCATCATTCATGTGCAACGCGTCATCAAGAACGCCTTGGCCCTTGTGCCCGCGACGGGCGCCGACATCAACATGGTTTATGTCATCGCGGCCTATCATGACTTGGGCATGGAGGGACCGCGCGCCATCCACCACCTCACGGGCGGCAAGATCTTGGCCGCCGACGCGCGCCTGCGCCGTTGGTTCTCAGCCGAGCAAATCCGCATCATGAAGGAGGCAGTGGAGGACCACCGCGCCTCGGCCTCCCACGCTCCCCGCAGCGTCTACGGCATGATTGTGGCGGAGGCCGACCGCGACTTGGAGCCGGAGGTTGTCTTCTCCCGCACCATCGAATATGGCTTGGAAAACTATCCGGACCTTGACCGCACCGGCCATTGGGAACGTTTCGAAAGTCACATGGACAACAAGTATGGCGCCAATGGCTACATCAAGCTCTGGATTGCCAACTCACCCAACGAAAAACGTGTCAAGGTGTTGCGCGACATCATTGCCGACAAGGCGCGCTTGCGCCAAGTGTTCGACAATCTTTACGACAGGTTGGCTGCTTCGATTGACCGCTGACCGCCTCTTATCCTATCGCAATCAATCACCATTTAATATATGTTTATTATGAAGAAAACACTAATGATGGCGGCCATGGGCTTGGCCTTTGGCGCCAATGCCATGGCGGGTGACCTGCACGTCACCGGTCACCTGGAGGGGCTTGGCAACGATACCCTGGTTGCCATGACCATCCTCACCAACGATGTCGACCAAACTGTGAAGGTCGTCGGCAAGGACGGCGCGTTCGACTTCCACTTGAACGTGGACGAGCCCAAGAACCTTCTCCTGCAAATCCGCCACCCGAAGCGCGAGGGTGCCCAGCCGATGGCTGGCTACTTGAATACGATGGCCATGCCTGGTGAGGAATTGAAAATCACGGGATCGCTCACCGACTATACGCTCGACGGCAGCAACTACTACAAACAGGTAGAGCAGGCCCGCCAAGTGACCAAGTCGTTTGACGAGGCGGTTAAGAACCTGAGCCGCGAATATCAGGCCAAGGTCAAGCAGGGCGCCAATGAGGACTCGCTTGAGCAGGTGATGGACAAGGCTTATGAGGATATCATGAAAGGCCTCTCCGACGCTTCGCTCAAGTACATCAAAGCCCATCCCAATGATGAGGCCAGCCAGTATCTCTTGCATCAAGTAAGTGTGGACAAGTACAAGGAGGCCATTGCCGCCCTGTCGCCCGCCGTGCGTGAGGGCCGCCTGAAGACCATGATTGACAACTATGCCGCCCGCTCGCAGAAGTCGCTCGACCGTGAGGAGGCCAAGAAGAAGGTGGCCGAGGGCAAGGTGGCTCCCGACTTCACACTGAAGAGCATCGACGGCAAGGACATCAGCCTGAGCAGCCTCAGGGGCAAGACCGTGGTGCTCGACTTCTGGGGCTCCTGGTGCGGATGGTGCATCAAGGGCATGCCGAAGATGAAAGAGTATTACGCCAAGTACAAGGACAAGCTCCAGATCCTGGGTATCGACTGCAACGACACCGACCAGAAGTGGCGCGACGCCGTGAAGAAGCATGAGCTGCCTTGGCTTCATGTGCGCAACGAGGGCAAGCCCGACGTGACGGTGCTCTATGGCATCGGCGGCTTCCCCACCAAGATTGTCGTCAGCCCCGAGGGCAAGATCAGCAAGGTCATCGTGGGTGAGAGCGAGGAATTCTACAAGTATCTTGATGAGACTTTAGGCAAATGATCCAACCATAAAACGCCCGTGAGGGCCACATAACCAAGAAAGGCCGCCTGTCACAGACTGTGACGGGCGGCCTTTCCTGTTTCGGTCGATGGTTATTTCCCGCACGGAAGCTGCGAGAATTTTTTCAGTCCTTTTACGTGATACTGCCACAGGATGCTGAAACTGACGCGCTCGGGGATGGAGCTTGCCGTCCTTGAGGCGCGTATCTCCTCACGGTCGGCGTCAAACTGGTGCTTCCATCGGTTGAAGGCGCGTCGCGCTTGGATGATGGCCTTGAAGTCGCCCCAGTTGCGGTTGACGAGCAGGGTCTCCACCGCCGCCACGTAGTCGAGCACGCGTCGCATGCGCATCACGCTTGCCAGCTCGTCGTCGGGCAGGTTCTTGTAGAGCATGGTCAGGTTGTTGCGGAAGTTGAGGAAGGTCTTCATCGGGTTTCCCTTGGGCAGCGTGCCGCCCCCGACGTGATAGACGGTGCTCTCGGGCAGGCAGACGATGCGTCGTCCGCGTTGCCGGAGACGCCAGCATAGGTCAATCTCCTCGTTGTGGGCGAAGAAGCGCCCGTCGAGCCCTCCGGCTTCCCAATAGTCCTTGGCGCGTATCATCAGGCAGGCGCCCGTGGCCCACAGCACGTCCATCTGGTAGTCGTACTGTCCGTTGTCGTCTTCCACCGTGTCGAAGATGCGTCCCCGGCAGAAGGGGTATCCATAACGGTCGATGAACCCTCCCGATGCCCCGGCATACTCGAAGCGGTCCTTGTCGGCTTCCGAGAGCAACTTGGGTTGGCATGCCGCCACGCGCTCATGGCTGTCCATAAACTCGATGAGCGGCGTGAGCCAACCGTGCGTCACCTCCACGTCCGAGTTGAGCAGCACGTAGTATTCGGCCTCGATTTGCCGCAGGGCGCGGTTGTATCCCTCGGCGAAGCCATAGTTCTTGTCGAGTTGCAGCCGTTTCACCTGCGGAAACTCTTGCTCCAGCATGCGCATCGAGTCGTCAGTCGACGCGTTGTCGGCCACCCAGACATCAGCGTCGTCGCGAGAGTACTTGACGACGGTCGGCAGGTATTGGCGCATCATGTTGGCGCCGTTCCAGTTGAGTATGACGATTGCTACGTTCATTTTTCCAGTGTCATTATTGTTGTGTCGCGTGTTTGCCCCGGTTTGGTTCAGTCCAGTGTCTCGGCCTTCAGCGCCGACTTGTCGGGGTTGAAGTCGCCCAGCCTGACCCGCATGATTTGGTTGTCGTAGTCCTCGCGTGCCATTGCTGGCGGCAGTTCCACGCGGATGTAGTTGTCCGTGAAGCCGTGCATGGCCTTGCCGCGCGCGGCCTTCTCGAAGAGCACGTCGGCTTCCTTGCCGATGTGCTCGGCGTAGAATGCCTGCGTCTTCTCGTCGGATAGTTTCAGCAGTCGGTGGGCGCGCCGTTTCTTCTCCTGGTCGTCCACCACGTAGGGTATGCGCAAAGCCGCCGTCCCGGGCCGCTCGGAGTAGGGGAAGACGTGGAGCTGGGTGACGGGCAACGACTGGAGGAAGTCGTAACAGGCCTCGAAACACTCGGGCCGCTCGCCGCGGCAACCCACCATGACGTCAACGCCGATGAAGGCGTCGGGCATCTTCTCCTTGATGCGCCGTATCTTGTGGGCGAAGAGCGCCGTGTCGTACCGTCGGTGCATGAGCTTCAGCACCTCGTCGCTGCCACTCTGCAGCGGCACGTGGAAGTGGGGCATGAAGGCTCGGCTGGTGGCGCAGTAGTCTATCAGCTCGTCGCTCATCAGGTCGGGCTCCAGGCTGCTGATGCGGAAACGCCGTATGCCCTCCACGCCGTCGAGGGCTTTCACCAGGTCGATGAACCGCTCGTGTGTGGTCTCGCCGAAGTCGCCTATGTTCACGCCCGTGAGCACGATTTCCTTTCCGCCCTCCGCCGCGGCTTGCCGTGCCTGCTCTACCAGCGAGGCTATGGTGGGGTTGCGCGAGCGGCCGCGTGCGAAGGGGATGGTGCAATAAGTGCAGAAGTAGTTGCACCCGTCTTGCACCTTGAGGAAATATCGTGTGCGGTTGCCTCGCGAGCACGAGGGCTGAAACGTCTTGATGTCCTTGGTCTTCACGCCGTGGTGCTGGTGGAGGTGTCCCTCCCGTGGCTGCGTCCAGGCGTCGGAGAGATACTGTATGAGGTTGGCCTTCTCGTTGGCGCCCAGCACCAGGTCGACGCCGGGAATCTGGCTGATGGTCTCGCCCTCCAGTTGCGCGTAGCACCCCGTGACCACCACGAAGGCACCCGGGTTCTCGCGCACCATGCGGTGGATGGCCTGCCGGCACTTGTGGTCGGCCACCTCGGTCACCGAGCAGGTGTTGATGAGGCAGATGTCGGCCTGCTCGCCCTTGGCGGCAGTCACCACGCCCATGTCGGCCAGCAGCTTTCCGAACGTGGATGTCTCCGAGAAGTTGAGCTTGCAGCCTAACGTGTAGTAGGCCGCCCGTTTGCCTTGAAACGCGCTTGTGTCAATCATGCGTCTTGTCTTTCTTTGTCTTTATAATAATAAGGTGTGCAAAGATACGCTTTTCTTGTGAGATTTGTGCCTAAAAACGCCCATATTTTGTCCGCTGTTAAGGCACACAAAAACTTTAACGTTGGTTAACAGTTTGTAAAATGTTGATACCCAACACGTTGCGAAAAAGTTACAAGAGGGGCCTAAAAAAAATCCCCAAAAGTGTATCGTCGTATTGAAAAAAGCCTTATCTTTGCAGCGTTTTAATAAACATAGATCGTTTTACAGATTTTAAAAAGCAAAGAAAATGAAGAAATTAGTTTTGATGTTCGTGGCTATGGCCGCTATCTCTTTCGCATCTTGTGGCAATAAGAATGAGTCTGCAGCTCCTGCTCAGGACTCTGACACCACTGCTGTTGTTGATTCAGCCGACACAACTGCTGCCGCTGACACAACTGCTGCTGACACAACAACTGCTCAGCAGTAATCGTTAGAGCGAACTGAAAATTGAGAGACACCGTCTCGGGCTCAGCCCGGGGCGGTTTTTGTTTTTTATGAGCATGGTGGAGCGACGTTGATTCCCGTTGGAAGGTCTGATGCCAAGGACGCAATGATTATGAAAAGGGGAATGTCATGTTTTTTGGCTAAAAAGTTTGTTCGCGATTTCGGTAGAAATAGCTCGTGAAAAAGACGTTTTTCCTCCTTCTTGATGGCTTTCCGCTTAGACTGACTGGAGGTAGGTGCCCCATCCAGGTGCGATTGGGTAGGGATCGCATGCCGTGTTGTGCTTAAAGATGTCTCAATGCCGCACTAATCAAGCCTTGATTCGATACTGATGGCGATGAAAATCATTTACTTTTCTGAGATAATCACTGGTCAGTTTTTGTAAGTTTCTGATGGAAAGCAAGTTGCGTAAATCTCTGTAAAATCGCATATTTTGGGCAAGAGAAAGCTCCTTGGCCAAGGAAGCCCTGTTTTTGTGTGTAGTTTGTTATGAATATTTATCATTCCGTGGTCCTCGCTTTGTCTTGTCACAACGTCCGGAATGCTGATTTACCTCTTCCTTGTCAGGCGGCTCAGACAGTCCGTTGTCGCGTGACCCTCAGTCTCTCAGCCCCTTGGCGCGCTGGGGGGCGAAAAAATGTGAACCTCGGTTTGGGTAGTTCATGGATTTTTAGTAATTTTGCACGGACTTATAAAGAATAGGTAAAAACAAACCATACAATCATGAAGATTTCATACAAGTGGCTGAAAGAATATGTCGACTTCGACCTCACTCCGCAAGAAACCGCTGACGCTCTGACGTCAACAGGCCTTGAGGTGGACGCGCTGGACGAAGTGCAGGCCATTAAAGGAGGACTGAAAGGTCTTTACGTGGGCAAGGTGCTCACTTGTGAGCCACATCCCAATAGCGATCATCTCCACATCACGACGGTGGACCTCGGCAAGGG
>DAIOEQ010000138.1:0-6150 GCA_036746215.1 Prevotella sp. | reverse complement strand
TAGCTCAAAGATATGAGCCTCAAATCTTACCAACTTATTTTTTCACCGTCACTAAAAACTATTTCTTGACTATGGCAAAGAGCATTCTTGACGGGCGGGAAGCCCTCAAAAAGGAAATCGACAAGATAGCCGAAGCCGCAGGCTATCTCTGGCAGAACGGATGGGCCGAGCGCAACGGCGGCAACATCACCGTCAACATCACGGAGTATGCGGACGACGCCATGCGCGCCATGCCCGCCATCTCCGACGTCAAGCCCATCGGCGAGACCCTTCCCCACCTGAAGGGACAATACTTCTTCTGCAAGGGCACGGGCAAGCGCATGCGCGACCTGGCGCGTTGGCCCATGGACAACGGCAGCGTGATCCGCATTCTCGACGATTGCGCCAGTTATGTCATCATCGCCGACCATGACGTGCAGCCCACCTCCGAGCTGCCTTCCCACCTGGCCGTCCATGACCGTCAGGTCGAGTTAGGGTCGGGCTACAAGGCCACCGTCCATACCCATCCCATCGAGCTTGTGGCCATGAGCCACAACGACCACTTCCTGGGCAAGGACGTGCTCACGAAGTTGCTTTGGAGCATGATACCCGAGACCAAGGCATTCTGTCCGTTGGGCCTCGGCGTGGTGCCCTACCAGCTACCCGGCAGCGTCAGGCTGGCCCACGACACCCTGCGCGAGCTCGAGGCCTACGACGTGGTGCTGTGGGAGAAGCATGGCGTCTTCGCCAAGGGCAAGGACGTGATGGACGCCTTCGACCAGATTGATGTGCTCTCGAAGAGCGCCAAGATATATCTTGACTGCAAGGCCATGGGCTATGAGCCCAAGGGCATGAGCGAGGAGCAGATGGCCGAGATGAGCCGTGCCTTCCACTTGCCGCGCTAAGCGCCAAGCCTCGCTTCCCAACCCGATGAAACGTGAAGTCCCGTGTGAGCGGGCACCATCGCCAACAGGCCGAAAGACCTCCTGGTAGGTGCCACTCACACGGGACTTCATGTTGTCATGCGGCGGGCTTCTCCGCAAGTCCGCGCTTACAGGGGCGTGGTGAAGAGGAAGGTGCGGATGCACCAATAGCTCACGATGCCGGCGAGGTAACCCACGAGCGCAATCCAGCTGATGCGCTTCATGTACCAGCCGAAGGTGATTTTCTCAAGACCCATGACCACCACGCCAGCCGCCGATCCGATGATGAGCATCGAGCCGCCCACACCGGCGCAGTAGGCCAGGAGCTGCCAGAAGATGCCGTCGACAGCCATGTCGCCCGTAGGCGCCAAGGGGTACATGCCCATGCATCCGGCGACCAGTGGCACGTTGTCGACGATGCTCGAGAGCACGCCGATGATGCCCGTCACCATGTAGTGGTTGCCGGCAAAGGCCTCGTTGAGACCCTTTCCGAGCGCTGTCAGCACGCCGACCTCTTCGAGGCAGGCCACGGCCATCAGGATGCCGAGGAAGAAGAGGATGGTCGTCATGTCGATGTTGTGCAGCAGGTTGGCCACTCGCTTCTGCGTGCCCTCATGGTTCTTGTCATGCGGCAGCTGGCGGTAGAAGGCTTCCGTGGTGGTCCACAGCACCCCCAACACGAGCAGAATGCCCACAAAGGGAGGCAGGTTGGTGATGGCCTTAAACACCGGCACAAACATCAGTCCGCCCACGCCGATGACAAACACCACCTTGCGTTGCAGCCCGCTGAAGTCTTGCCCGCCCTCGGCTGCGGCCGCCACGGGCGCGGTCTCAGGCAGGTTGCCCTTGAGCATATACTGCATGATGAGTCCCGGCACCACCATCGACACCAGCGAGGGCACCAGGATCTCGGAGATGACACCCGCCGCCGTGATGACGCCCTTGTTCCAGAGCATGATGGTCGTGACGTCGCCGATGGGCGAGAAGGCTCCACCCGAGTTGGCCGCGATGATGACCAGCGAGGCGTAGACGATGCGATCCTTGTGCTCGCGCACCAGTTTGCGCAGGATCATGATCATCACGATGCTCGTGGTGAGGTTGTCGAGGATGGCCGAGAGGATGAAGGTCATGAAGGCGATGCGCCACAACAGCGCCCGCTTGCTGTGCGTCTTCATCACCGATCGCACCCAGTTGAAGCCTCCGTTCTGGTCCACGATCTCCACGATGGTCATGGCGCCCATGAGGAAGAAGAGGGTTGTCGACGTGCCGCCCAGGTGCTTTTCGATGACTTCGCTCACCTCGTTGATGAGCTGTTGGCCCGTGGCTCCCGGCAGGTAACTGCTGGGATCGACCATGAAGAGTGTCCAGCACACCACGAACATCAGCAAGGCAATGGCGGCCTTGTTCACTTTGGTCACGCTCTCAAGGGCTATGAAGAGATAGCCCACGCAAAACACGACCACAATCGCAATAGTTAAAGATGACATGATTCTTATGTTGTGTTTATTTGGTTCCACCTTTGGCAATGACTGCCTCCGTTGCTGCAAAGTTAAAAAGAATTCTCAAATTAATAGGCTTAAATATCAAATTATCATGTCCCCACGGGGCGAATTGTTTTACCTTTGCAACATCAGAAACAAAAACCTACTATCAGCCTTTCTATGGAAACAAGCAAATGCTTCTTCGCGGTGGACCTTGGCGCCACGAGCGGCCGCACCATCATCGGCACCCTCAGCGGTGGCAAGTTGGCGCTGGAGGAGCTGACTCGCTTCGACAATCAGCTCATCGAGGCCAACGGACATTACTATTGGGACATACTCGCCCTCTACCAGGAAGTCATCCGCGGTCTCCGCCTGGCTCACGACCGCCGGCTCCCCATACGGAGCGTCGGCATCGACACCTGGGGTTGCGACTTCGTCTGCGTGGCCGGCGACGGCCAGATACTCTCCAACCCCTTGGCCTATCGCGACCCGCACACGTCCCGCACCATGGACACCTATTTTAAGAAGGTGTTGTCTCGTCAGGCGGTCTACGACAAGACGGGCATCCAGTTCATGAACTTCAACTCGCTCTTCCAGCTCTACCAGATGCGCCTCGACGGCAACGTGGCACTGCGCGAGGCGTCCAAGGTGCTGTTCATCCCCGATGCCTTGAGCTACCTGCTCACGGGGCGGGCCATCTGCGAGTACACCGTTGCCTCCACCTCCCAACTGCTCAACCCCGCCACCGGCGACCTCGACGCCGACCTGCTGCGGAGCGTGGGCCTGCGCCGCGACCAGCTGGGGCCCATCACGGCGCCCGCCACCGCCATCGGGACGCTGACACCCGAGGTGCAAAGGCTGACTGGGCAGGGCGCCCTGCCCGTCATCGCCGTGGCGGGCCACGACACCGCCTCGGCCGTCGCGGCCGTGCCCGCGAGCGACGGCCACTTCGCCTATCTCAGTTCGGGCACGTGGAGCCTCATGGGCATCGAGTCGCCCCACGCCATCATCAGCGAGGGTAGCTTCCACAAGAACTTCACCAACGAGGGTGGCATCGAGGGCACCACACGCTTCCTCAAGAACATCTGCGGCATGTGGATCTACGAGCGTTGCCGGCAGGAATGGCCCGAGGCCAAGGGCCTGAGTCATGCCGAACTGCAGCGCGAGGCCATGGGCCAGGAGGCGTTCCGGAGTCTCATCGACCCCGACGACCCGCTCTTCGCCAACCCCGCGAGCATGGTCAGCGCCATCCGCGCCTACTGCGAGCGCACGGGTCAGCCCGTGCCTGAGGGGCACGCCGCCTGCTGCCGCTGCGTCTTCGACTCGCTGGCCCTGCGCTACCGACAGGTGTTCACGTGGCTGAGGGAGCTGGCCGACTTCGACATACGCGTGCTTCACATCATCGGCGGAGGCTCCCGAAACGAGTATCTCGACCAGTTCACCGCCAACTCCTGCGGCGTCACCGTGCTCGCCGGGCCACAAGAGGGCACCGCCATCGGCAACGTGATGTTGCAGGCCAAGGCGTCGGGCTGTGTGGCCGACGTGTGGGAGATGCGCCGCATCATCGCCCGTTCCATCGAGCTCCGCCGCTTCGAGCCGCAAGACACGGCCACCTGGGACGCCGCCTACGACCGCTACCTGCGCATCGTCGGCGCCTGAATGACAAGAACAACAAACCATAAAACACGAAACCATGAAATCAGAACAGATCGAAAAAGCTTACGCGTTGGCCAAGGAGCGCTACGCCGCCTTGGGCGTCGACACCGACAAGGCCATTGAGACCCTCGAGCACACCCCCATCTCCCTCCACTGCTGGCAGGCCGACGACGTGGTCGGCTTCGAGCGTGGCGAGGCCGCCTCGGGCGGCATCATGGCCACCGGCAACTTCCCCGGCCGCGCCCGCAACATCGACGAGCTGCGGCAGGACATCGACAAGGCCACCTCGCTGCTGGCCGGCCCCATGCGTCTCAACCTGCATGAGACCTACGGCGACTTTGGCGGAGCGCGGGTGGATCGCGACCAGTGTGGCCCCGAGCACTTCCAGAGCTGGATGGAGTGGGCCAAGGAGCGTGGCATGAAGCTCGACTTCAACTCCACCTCGTTCTCCCATCCCAAGAGCGGTAGCCTGTCGCTGGCCAACCCCGATAAGGCCGTGCGCGACTTCTGGATAGAGCACACCAAGCGTTGCCGACGCATCGCCGAGGCCATGGGCCAATACCAGGGCGACCCCTGCATCATGAACATCTGGGTTCACGACGGCTCGAAAGACTACACTGTGGAGAAGTATCGCTACCGCCAAATCTTCAAGGAGAGCCTCGACGAGATCATGAGCGAGCAGTTGCCGCACATGAAGACGTGCCTCGAGGCCAAGCTCTTCGGCATCGGACTAGAGGCCTACACCGTGGGCTCTCACGACTTTGTGGCGGGCTACTGCGCGCAGAACAAGATGATCTACACGCTCGACACGGGCCACTATGAGCCCACCGAGAACGTGTCCGACGCCGTGTCGTCGCTGTTGCTCTTCGTGCCGGAGCTGATGCTCCACGTGTCGCGCCCCATGCACTGGGACTCCGATCACGTGACCTGCTTCGACGACAACACGCGCAACCTCTTCGCCGAGCTCGTGCGCGCAGGCCAGTTGCACCGCGCCCACATCGGCCTCGACTACTTCGACGCCAGCATCGACCGCCTGGGAGCTTATATAATAGGCACGCGCGCCACGCAGAAGAGCCTGCTGGCCGCCTTCCTCGAGCCCCTCGACAAGTTGCGCCAGTATGAGGACGAGGGCAAACTCTTCGAACGCCTGGCTCTCCTGGAGGAGGAGAAGACGCTGCCCTTCGGAGCGGTCTACGACTACTTCAACCTGAAGAACAACGTGCCCGTGGGCGAGGAGTTCATCCCCGAGATTGAGCGCTACGAGCAAGAGGTGACCTTCAAACGCGCCTGACACCCATGGACATCATCATCGGACTTGTCATCATCGCCCTTGGGGCGTTCTGCCAGAGCAGCAGCTACGTGCCCATCAACAAGGTGAAAGGCTGGAGCTGGGAGAGCTATTGGCTCGTGCAAGGCGTGTTCGCCTGGCTGCTGCTGCCCTTCCTCGGCGCGCTGTTGGCCGTGCCGTCGGGCCACAGCCTGTGGGCGCTCTTCGGCCAGGCATCCTCGTTCCACCTGTGGATGACGGTGCTCTTCGGCTTCCTGTGGGGCGTGGGCGGCCTGACGTTTGGCCTCTCCATGCGCTACCTGGGCGTGGCGCTCGGCCAGTCGATCGCACTGGGCACCTGCGCGGCGCTGGGCACGGTCATGGGGCCTGTGCTGCTCAACGTGTTCTTCCCCGAGCTGGACGCCTTGGGCTCACTGACCGGGGCCGTCATCGCGGGGGTGGGCATCACGCTCGCGGGCATAGCCATCATCGGTGTGGCGGGGGCCATGAAGGCCCGGTCGCTGACCGAGGCGGAGAAGACGGCGGCCGTCAAGGACTTCAACTTCCCCTTGGGCGTCGTCATCGCCCTGCTCTCGGGCTTCATGAGCGGCTGCTTCAACGTGGGCCTGGAGTTTGGCAAGGACATCAACTTCGGCGACCTCACCGACCCGATGTTCCGTACGCTGCCGGCCACATTGCTCGTCACCGCGGGCGGCTTCGTGACCAACCTTGTCTACTGTCTCTACCAGAACCAGAAAAACCACACCTGGGCCGACTATGCCAAGCGCCACGTGTGGGGCAACAACCTCGTGTTCTGCCTGCTGGCCAATATTTATTACCATCG
>DAIOEQ010000137.1:0-6155 GCA_036746215.1 Prevotella sp. | reverse complement strand
TCGTAGACCTTGATCTGGTTGAGGCGGAACCAGGGCTCCGTCTTGGACCATTTCGGCTGGAGCGTGCGCTGCAGTTCGTCGTCGTAGATGCGAATCATCCGGAGGTCCTCCACACGCCGGTTGGGCACGTCCTCCTCATGCCAGTAGACCTCGTCGGCCACAAACCACACGCGAGGCTCCTTCATCAGGCACTTGATTTGCATCAGGCTGTCCTCGCGCTCAATGATTTCCCGTGGCGCGTCGAGGCATCCCTCGAGCAACTGTCGCTTGAAAAGGATGCCCCAAAGCACGCAGAACGTGCGTTTGATGCCCAGCAGGGCGTGAATGAGCTCTTCGCTGTCTTGCCATCCGCGGCGCCCTGAGTCGCAGTGGGTGTGGTGCTGGTTGGTGAAGGTCCCGATGACCTCGTCGGCTCCGCTCGACGTGATGGCTTGGTGGAGCGCGGCCATGGCGTGGGGCATCAGCAGGTCGTCGGCGTCGGCAAACATGACGTAGCGCCCTTTGGCCTCGTCCCATCCGTGTCGGCGCGCCGCCGTGACGCCCCCGTTGGGTTGGTGGAACACCCGCAGGCGCCCGTCCTTTTGCGCCATCAGGTCGAGCTTGTCGGCCGACCCGTCGGTGCTGCCGTCGTCGACGGCGATGACCTCGAAGTCATCGAAGTCTTGCCGGAGGATGCTGTCCACGCAACGCTCCAGGTAGTTTACCTTATTATATACGGGGATGATAACGGATATTTCCATGCTGCTTATTTCTTGAACTTGTTCTTGGCAAACTGCAGACACTCCTCCAGGATTTGCACGTGCGCCACCTTCATGACGGCGAAGTAGAGCGCGGCCGCCAGTGCCACGCGCGCCAGGAGCAGCGCCACGTGGTTCTCGATGGCCTGCGTGGCGAGGCCTGTTATGGCCATGACCGCCGCCGAGGCCAGCAGGAAGGGCGCTATGTCCTTGGCCACCTCCCAGAGCTTGAGGCCCGTGAGGCGGTGTGCCTGTGTCTGCCAGGCCAGCAGCCAAAGGATGTTGAAGCCGCTGTAGACGGCAATCATGACCGTGATGCCGAGACTGTGCGTGCAGACCATGAGCGCCACTTGGATGGCGATTTGCGCCACGTTGCACCACATGTTGATGTCGGCACGTCCTTGGCCGATGACCAGGTTTTGGTAGAGCGTGTAGAAGGGGAAGAAGGCGCCGCTCACCGCCAGGATCTGCAGCAGCGGCACGGCGTCGGCCCATTTGGGCCCGATGGTGAGGAGGATGAACTCGCGCGCCACCAGCACCAGGCCGAACATGGCGGGGAAGGCGAGGAAAGCCGTGAAGCGCGTCATCTTGCGAAACACCCGCCGCTCGCGCTCGCGCTCCTCGGCGATGGAGGCGAAGACGGGCTGCGCCACCTGCTGCGTGGTGTTGGCCACGAGCGAGTAGGCCATGAAGTTCCACTTGTAGGCTTGGCTGTAGTTGCCCAGTATGTCCTTGTTGAAGAACTTGCCGATGATGACCGACATGATGTTGTTGTTCACGGTGTTCATCACCATCACCACGAGGATGTTCATGCTGAAGCCAAACATCTTGCGGATGGGTCGGAGGTCGATGTGCCATGAGGGTCGCCAGGCCACGTAGTGGTAGCGGCCGATGTTGAGGATGGTGATGTAGAGCACCTGCTGCCAGGCCAGGCTCCAGTAGCTGTAGCCCAGGAAGGCGAGCGTGACGCCGGTGAGCCCCGACAGGATGAGGGCCAGGGAGTTGATCATGGTCATCTCCTTCACCATGAGTTTCCTGGTGAGGTAGGCGTTGGGCGTGATGCCGAAGCTGCCCATGACGAACGACAAAAAGACGAAATGCGAGAGTCGCGTGAGTTCTGGTTGGTGGAAGAAGTCTGCGATGAGCGGCGCCGCGAACCACAGGATGGCGTAGAGCGTGAAGCTCATGAGGATGTTGAACCAGAACACGGCGTTGTAGTCCTCATGCCGTGGCTCCTTCATATTGACGAGATAGGTGCTGAATCCCGAGCTTTGCAGGTTGCCCGCTATGGCGGTGAAGATGGCGATGTAGCCGATGGTGCCATATTCGCCCGGCGACAGCAGCCGTCCGAGCATGATGCCGATGAGGAGGTTGAGCACCTGTGTGGTGCCGCTGTTGAGCGCTCCCCAGAAGAGTCCCTTGGTGGTTTTTTCCTTGAGTGTGTCAGCCATGTGCGCGGGGTTTTCAGTTGTGGGCCTTGTGGGCCAGGCGCTCCTCGTCGATGATTTTCCTCACCTTGTCATAGGGGATCTTGTGGTTGAGGTCCATGAAGACCACGTCGTGCTGTCCGCGTTGCTCCACGGGCGGCAGTTGCCGCCAGTTGCCATAGGCCGTCTCCAGGTAGTCCTCATAGCGTGTGGGCACCACGATGCTGATGTCCTCGAAGGGCAACAGCGTTCCGTCGCCGAAGATGTCGGCGGTGAGGTTCTTCTCCCGTGAGTAGTAGCTGGAGCTGAAGCAGACGTGCTTGAGGGGCTGTCCCTGGTAGGCTCGCGTCCCACGCTCGATGCGGTTCACCAGCCAGCGGCGGATGGGACGGCGGAAGAGGGCGTAGGCCACGTCGGCGAGGGTGAGGCGCAGGGGCTGCCGTGTGGCCTCGCCGAGAATGTCGGCCCACGACTTGCGCCGCAGGTCGTCGGCGAGGGTGCCCCGCAGCTTCAGCAGGCGCCGGCAGTGGCGCTCGCGCGCTTCACGGTCGTCGGGCACGGTGTCGAGGGGGAAGATGTCAATGTAGTTGCCGAAGCTGATGTGGTAGTCTTCCATCTCGTAGACCGTGGAGCGTGCGTCGCAAAACTTGGCGAAAGGCAGGTAGTACTCCTCTTCGTGCGTGTAGTCGACTGGCTCGTAGCCCACCGGCGGGTCGTCGCGCAGGATGCCGAGGCACCGGTCGTAGTCGTCGCGCATCATGTAGACGTCGATGTCGTCGTCCCAGGGTATGAAACCGTGGTGGCGCGCCGCGCCGAGCACGGTGCCGTAGGCGGCGAAATATTTCAGGTGGTTGGCCTGGCAGAAGGCGATGAAGGCCTTGAAGGTCTCCAGGGTCTTGGCCTTGCGCTGGGCCAGTTGTTCTTCGGACAGTGTTTTCATGGAATGGGAAGGGTGGGGCGCCGTGCGTCCCCTTAGATGATGTATTTGTCTGACGTGTGCGTGAGCGCTATCCGCTCGTGTGGCTTGGCGGCCACGGTGTCGTATATCTTGCTGCAGATGTAGGCGTCGTGGAGGCCCAGGCCGACGTTGTAGTCGATGATGCGCTCGTCGTCGTTGAGACGTCCGGGCTTCTCGCCCCGCAGCACCTCGCCCAGCTCGGTGAGGTTGGGAAACTCGTGGAAGTAGCGGAAGCCGCTGACGTGGCCCACGTCGTCGCAGAACACGCGGTCGAACGTGGTGTCGCAGTTTTGGAAACCCCGCGTGTGGACGGGCACCACGAGCACGCCCGGCTTGAACACCGACATGTCGTCGATGACGAGGCCTTCGGCCTGCGTGATGCACGAGATGATGACGTCGGCGCCGTCGAAGAGGTCGCGCACGTTGTCGAAGATGGTGAACGTCACGCCCGCGAGATCCGCAAACCGCTCCGCGAACCGCTCGGCCTGGTCCTTGTATCTGAGCAGGCGCACCTCGTAGGGGCCAGACCCCTGGAGCGCGGCGCCCAGGCAGGCCATGGTGGCGCGCCCCGTGTTGCCCAGGCCCATGAGGGCGATGGTCTTGGCGCCCTTGCGCTTCAGGGTGCTGACGGCCAGCGCCGCCACGGCGCCCGTGCGCATGGTGGTGACGTAGTCGCTGTCGATGACGGCCAGCAACTCGCCCGTCGTCACGTCGTAGAGCATGGAGTCGGAGCGCAGGGCCGGATGGCGCCCCTGCACGCGCGACACCACCTTCACGCTGAAGCGGTGGCTGTCGGGTGGCAGCAGGCAGGGCATGGACGTGATGAAGTCGATGCCGCTGGGGTGCACGCTGACCTTGGGCGGCACCTGGCACAACGGCTTCTCGATGAAGCACTGCCTGACGCAGTCGATGAAGTCGGCGGGCCGCAGTCCCAGGCTTCTGATTTCCTCGTTCTGTATGACAATCATGGCAGATAGTGGTATTGGGCGTTACTTGGTTCCTGGGATGAGTTCGAGGATCTGCTTGATGGGCATGCAGAGCGGGTCGGTCTCGAGCGAGCGCTCGTTCTCAAGGATGGTCTCGGCACACTTGTACATGGCGGGGTAGGCGGCGCGCAGCATGTGGTTGGCGTAGATCACCACGTTGACGCCCCACTGGTGCAGCTCGTCTTCCTTGACATGGTTGTAGGAGGTGGGCACCACGACGATGGGGATGAAGGGGTGGCGCTCGCGGAACTTCGCGCAGAACTCGCGGATGTCCTCGCCGCTCTTCTCGCGACTGTGTATCATGATGCCGTCGGCGCCGGCTTCCACGTAGGCGAAGCAGCGCTCCAGGGCGTCGCTCATGGGCTTGCCGGCGATGAGGCTCTCGCAGCGCGCGATGATCATGAAGTCCTTGGTCACCTGCGCGGCCTTGCCCATGCGTATCTTGTGGCAGAAGTTCTCGATGGAGTCTTGGGTCTGCTTCACCTCCGTGCCGAAGAGCGAGTTCTTCTTCAGTCCGGTCTTGTCCTCGATGATGATGGCCGACACGCCGTTGCGTTCCAGCGTGCGCACGGTGAACTGGAAGTGCTCGGGCAGTCCGCCCGTGTCGCCATCGTAGATGATGGGCTTGGTGGTGCACTCCAGGATGTTGGTCAGGTCCTGCATGCGCGTGGTGAGATCCACGGCCTCGATGTCGGGCTTTCCCTTCGAAGTGGAGTCGGTGAGCGACGACGACCACATGCCGTCGAAGGCGCGTACCTGCTCGCCCTTCTTCACCTCGAGGTGCTCGATGATGAGCGCCGAGAGGCCGTCGTGGGCCTCGAGGATGCGCACGATGGGCTTGGCGGCGATGAGCCGGCGCAGCGACTTGAGGCGTATGTCGGGCGTGGTGCCGATGGCCTTCACCTCATCGAAGAGCGACGATGAGTTGATGCCTTTCGTGTAGGGCACCTCCACCACCTCGCCGCCCAGGTCGGCCATGACCTTGAGACACTCCTGGCGCAGCTCCGAGTCGCGCCCTTCCTTCCAGTTGTCACCGTGGATGAGGATGTCGGGCCTGTACTTCTTCAGGTTGGGGATGTAGCTGTATTCGTCCTGTGGCACGATGTGGGCCACGCCCTGTATGTGGCTGATCACTTGCTTGCGCTGCTCGTAGGTCATGTAGGGCAGGCGTGAGCGGTAGGTGGCTATGGCCTTGTCGGTGTAGAGGCCGATGGTGAGTTCGCCCAGCTTGGCGCCCTCGCTGATGATGTTGATGAGGCCGGGATGGAGTATGTCGCCGACCATGCCGAGGTAAACAGTTTTGCTCATGTCTTGTTTTTCTTGTATTTAAAGACAAAGATACGACAAAAAGTTGAGAATCTGTGAAGTTTTGGACAAAATCATCGGGAATGATCGAAACTGGGCGGTGAAACGGGGCTTGCGGGAAGGCGAAGGGTGAGAAAACCTATGGCGGCAACGGGGAATCTACAAATAGCTGTTCCCAAATAGAGGCTACGTTTCGGGCCAACATGAAGTGGCCCTGGATTTATTTGCTTTTATTTTTACAAAAAGTAAAAATCGGTAACAATTTATTTTCTTCTTTTAGCGTCTGAGGAGACTGCTCACGACCTTTCGGGAGCCTTGTGGCTTGCCGATCTGTGTCGTATCGGGGCAAGGTTGGGCATGTCTCGTCGCCCCTCTTGTCACCTGACGCTCCCCGTCGTCTCATCGATCGAGACTCGATAGGTGCCGAATCTCCAAGAAAAAGACCTGCTTTTGGTCGTTTGTGCCGTAAGTACGCAGGGCATGTTTTTAGAGAAACCATGTATCGTATTGATAGCCAACTTCTTGCGTTTGGGCACCGAATTCTCTGCTATTTCAGGGTGACAGAAGGTTTCCTGGTTTCAAACGCCTGTTTTTGAGGTGGTTTTTCAAGAAAAAAAATGACGGCGCCAATGTCATTGCCACATCTTTCGAACTGCCTGATTTCAGTTTGCGGCGCTCCCCAAAACCAGCTTTTCCCCTTCTCCTCCATCCGTGATGACTCTGCCAAATGCGGAAATCAATA
>DAIOEQ010000136.1:5414-6216 GCA_036746215.1 Prevotella sp. | reverse complement strand
ATACGGACACGAAAAAAGGCTCTCCATTACTGAAGAGCCTTTTTTTTGACGCTTGTCGGGGCGACAGGATTCGAACCTGCGACCACCTGGTCCCAAACCAGGAGCGCTACCGGGCTGCGCTACACCCCGTTTCCGTATGGCTTCCTGTGTTGAAACATGGAAGCTTTTGGATTTGTGGGTGCAAAGGTAGTGCTTTTCTGGGACGCGGCCAAATTTTTCGACTACAATTTTGAGTTTTCTCGTTTTACCGGTTTTTCGCCAACTTTTTGTTGGCGTGGTAGGTAGCCATTGGTTGTATTGGCTTGTCGGGACAGGCGGTCGTCTTCCTACCGGCTTATTGCGTATTTGTGGAGCGTCCGCCTGACGGCCCCTTCTCCTGCGAATAGCTCCTTCACCATGCCTTCTATGCGGTTGCCGAGAGGTGTGTCATAGAGATTCAACCCAAAGACGTCCTTGCGGCTATACAACTTCTTGAGGCAGGAGTAGTCTTGCTCCGCTTGGCCGACTGTGAGCGGCTCCACCAGCTGTTGCAACTCTTGCAGCATGGGGTCGGGTGAGGGCGTGAAGGGTTTGCCGTTGTCATCCACGCCCTTGAGGTATCGGGCGTAGCCAGCCAGCACGAGTGGTATGAGCACCAGGTTGTCCATGTCAAGGTGACGTGCCACATACTTTTTGATGGTCTCTCCGAAGCGGATGGGCAGTTTCTGGCTGGTATCCATGGCGATGCGTTGGGGTGTATCGGGCATGAAGGGGTTGGGCAGTCGCTTCGCATTGTCTGATGACCTTTCCGGGGTGCTTAAAA
>DAIOEQ010000136.1:2681-5404 GCA_036746215.1 Prevotella sp. | reverse complement strand
GGTTGGGCAGTCGCTTACCTATGAAGGCGCCGATGAACTCATAGGGATTGATGATGCCCGGATCGGTCACTACGGGCATGGCCTCGATATATCCTATCTTTTGGATGAAGGGGCGTATGTCCGTGTCGCTCATCTCCGCCGAAATCAGCGTGTAGCCAAGCATGCAACCATAGAGCGCCATAGCCGTGTGAAGCGGGTTGAGACAGGTTGTCACTTTCATGGTCTCCACCTCATCGACAGTCTTGCGTGTGGTGTAGATCACCCCGGCGAGGTCGAGAGGGGGCCTTCCGTTGGTGTAATTGTCCTCGATGACGAGATATTGCGTCTCCTCAGAGTTGACGAATGGAGCCGTGAATGTGTGACGTGCGGTCTCTATGTAGTCGTTGTCTTCGAAACCGTCGGCAGCCAACAGCTCTTTCACCTTCGCGTGTGGGCGTGGCGTGATTTTGTCAATCATCGACCAAGGGAAGGTCACGGTTTTCTCATCTGTCAGGTAGTCGACAAACTCCTGTGGCACCAGTCCCTCGTCCGCCCAGTGTTTCGCATAGGCCATCACACCGGCTTTCACCTTGTCTCCGTTGTGTGAGCAGTTGTCCATGCTCTGCACGGTGACGGGCAATAGGCCGGCCTGATAGCGCTCGTAGAGCAGGACGGCCACTTTGCCCATGGCCAATGTGGGTTGAAGCCCGCGCTCGAGGTCGGCGGGTTGAACACCGTAACCCTTTTCGGTAATGGTGAAAGTCACCATCTGCAAGGATGGCGCGCGGAAAATCTCTTCCAGCCGCTTCCAGTCGTCAAACGCATAGTCTGCTTTCAACGCCTCTGTAACAGAAGCAATGACTTTCTTTTCGACGTTTCCCGACGACTGCAGGCTGACGAGCAGAGACAGGTTGTCATAGGGCGTGTAGGCCTTGTCGATGACCTCATAGTCGAAGGTCTCGGCCACGATGACGCCCCGGTCATACTTTCCCTTGTTTAGTATGTCATTCAAGATTGCCGCGGGGAAAGCTCTGAAGATGTTGCCTCCCCCGAAGTGAATCCAGGTGGGTGTCTCATGCGTGCGCTTTCTGATGGCGGCTATGTCGTATGTGGGCAGCTCGTATCCCTTGGCTCTCCATTGTGAGGCGTCAAGCTTGCCTGATATGATGTCTTTCAGTTTCATGTTGCTTGTGATGTTAAGGTGAATTTAATCGAAGAAGCCAGGCTGATGAAATGGCTTCCCCAGTTCGCGGTCCACTGTGGCGATGATGCCTTGCACCTGTCCGAGGGCAAACATGCGTCCGAGGAAGCTGTAGCCGGCGTTGTAGTTCTTGTTCTCGTCGCCGAGCATGGTCATGCCGTGGTCCACGCGCATGGGCAGCCTCTCGATGTTGGGCTGTCCTTTTCTCCTTTGCTCTTCGGTCTCGAACACCCTTGCCAGTTCGATGATGTCAGCGCGTCCGCCGAGATGGCTGGCTTCCGTGAAGTCGCCGTTGGGGAACACGTGGCAACTGCGCAAGTGGACGAACCATGTGCGGTCGGCGTACTTGCGGGCCAGTTCCACCACATTGTTCTGCGCGCCGGCCGACAGCGATCCGGCGCAGAAAGTGAGGCCGTTGTGTTTGTTGGGCACAGCGTTAAGGAACCAGTCGATGTCCTCGGCGCAGGTCACAATACGCGGCAGCCCCAGCACCTGGAAAGGTGGATCGTCGGGGTGCACGCACATGTACATGTCGCACTCTTCGCATACGGGCATGATGGCTTCGAGGAAATACTTCATGTTTTTTCGTAGTTGGTCGCGGTCGATACCCTTGTAGAGGGAGAGCAACTGGCGGAACAACTCGATGGGATGTTCGTCTCCCTCCTTGAAGTTGCCGCTAACGAAGCCCTGTGTCTTGATGACGATGTTCTCCACCAGCGCATGGTCTTTCTCGGGTGTCATGATGGCTCGCAGTTGCTCCACCTCTTTCAGTATGTCGCGGCCGTTGGGCTTCCCATCGGGTCCGAGCGCTTGGAAACGCGCCCAGTCATCCTTGGCACCCTGGCGCTTTAGGATGTAAATGTCGAAATAAGCAAACTGTGGAATGCTGAAATACAGGTTGCTGCTGCCATTGGGATTCTTGTGCAGCAGGTCGGTGCGCGCCCAGTCGAGCACGGGCATGAAGTTGTAGCATATCGTATGTATGCCCTCGGCAGCCAAGTTGCGCAGGCTCTCCTTGTAGACCTCAATCTGCTTGTCCCGGTCGGGACCGGCATATTTGATGGTCTCTGTCACGGGCAGCGATTCCACGACACTCCAACGCATGCCATAACTTTCTATGTATGTCTTTAGGTCGTGTATCTTTTCGCGTGTCCACACCTCACCGAGAGGCACATCGTGTAAGGCTGTGACGATTCCCTCCACACCTATTTCCTTGAGCATGGCAAGCGTTATCTTGTCTTTCTTGCCAAACCATCTCCATGTTCTTTCCATATAGTTCTTTTTGTTGTGGTTTCTTGAACAAAATTATATAAAAAAGTTATAGTCTGTTTATAGCAGCACATAAATCATATAAATTTTATATTGTATTGACGGATGTTAGACTTAGTTAACACGTTGACGTTTTTTGCGCATTTATTTGGCATGAAAGTTATTATTACCTATCTTGCTTAAAATGATGCTTAGCCGAATCTTGTTTTTGGAAACAAACTTTTTTGAGGTGGCATCTAATGTTTCAGGATGTCCCTAATCTCGTCGATATTAC
>DAIOEQ010000136.1:0-2671 GCA_036746215.1 Prevotella sp. | reverse complement strand
GAGGTGGCAGACAAGGGGGTAGACATCGATGTTGCGGAAATGGGGTATCTCCGTGTGTCGGAAATCGGGGCCCACAGCTCGGAAGAGAGCGTGCATGTCAGACAGTTGCGGGTCGTATCCGTGTGTGCCTCCCGCGATGATAGGCTTGTCGTAGGCTACATAGCCCAGATCGGGGCACACCACAATGTCGCCCACGCGGCTGTTGGTGCCATAGTGTAGGTAGGCGGGTATGTCCTCTTTCTTCCACACGCGGACATGGTTGAGACCCTTCAGCGCCTCGTAGATGGAGTCTTTGCACCCCTCCTTGGCGTATATGTTGACAGGCACGGAGCCTGACACGGCGCTATACCATGCAGGCTTGAGATGGGGCAGAAGCTTCACCGCATGGTCGACAGGCACCCACGCCATGCCGTGGTCGGAGACGACGATGAGGTTGACGTCCGCCCCGATGGGGAGCTGGCGTATGCGCTCGTGGAGCGACTGGAGCAACGAGTCGACCATGACCACTGCGTCACGGGTCAACTTGCTCTGCGGCCCATATTTGTGTCCATTGCCATCGGGCTGGTCCATGTAGGCCATGATGAGGTCTGGACGTTTCTTCTCGGGCAGGCTCAGCTGGCTGACGATGCCGTCCATACGTTCAGAGAGCGTCAGGCGGGGCTTGCGGTCATAGGGGAAATAGACATTGGGATACCGTCCGTTGACCTTCACGTCAGACCCTGGCCAGTAGAACACGGCCACCCGTTTGCCTTGTCGCATGGCCGTGTTCCAGATGGGCTCGCCGCCATAGTAACGGGGATCCAGCTTCTGCTTGGCGTTGGAAAGCGAGAAATAGTCGCCAGTCTGCGTGTCATAAAACTCGTTGGCCACGATGCCGTGGTGGTCGGGGTAAAGTCCTGTGGCCAGCGAGTAATGGTTGGGGAATGTCTTGGATGGAAAGGAAGGGATGAGCCCAGCAGCGACACCCTCCTCTGCCATGCGGTCGAGGAAGGGCGTGTCGTACCACTGGGGGTAGTCCCACCGGAAGCCATCGAGCGATATGATGACGGTGTAGTGGCGAGCCTGCGCCCCAATGGACAGCAAGGAAAGCAGGGACAGGACAAGGGCGATGATGTTCTTTCTCATGATTTTAAGTTGTAATGCGATGCAAAGGTAGTGAATAATTGCGATTTTGGCGATGTCATGGAGAAAAAAGACTTGTATATATTTATAATAGGTGAAAACGATACGGCGGGTTCCTGTCGTGCTTTTGGCATGAGATGCCTGGCCTTGAAAAACACCGACAAGCTATATGCGAAAACAGGCTGTCCAGTTCAGCGAGCCTAACTTTTGCTAGAAATTTGTGAAATTTTGATTGCTGCGGTAACTTGCTGTTGCTCAGGTGCTTATCTAAATTGGCAATTTGTCAATGAACAAAAGTAAATAGTTTTCATAAACGTTAGTGCCAAATCGAGCCTTGAAAGAGGGCTTGTCGATCCTTGTTCTGTCGTCTGCCGTCCCTCGATAGGTCAGATATCGTACCTTCATGAGGTATGAATGTTCCGATGACGAGTCCCTTCGGACCTCATGACTGCGCTCGGGCAGCGTTTTCCCCGCTCTATTTTGACGGAAAACACAGACAAACATTTGAACCAAAAAATAAGACAACGAGACGTTTCTGCCTTCCATAGGCTTGCCTCCAATCCCCCTCCAAACCTGGAAAATGCCACGAAGTTAACGAGAAGGTTCGCCCATGGATGTGCCATTTGCTGTCAACCTTGCGGGGAATAGGTCGTTTGTTAAAAAATGTGTCGCGATGCAAGATGCGCCCGTTTGACGGATAAGCGCGTTTTCCCGTGGGTTATTCTCTGTTTGGAGCAAGATGATGCCAAAGAGTGACTTTTTGCTTTGTTGCCAAAAATACCACCCCAGATTTGTCTTTCACTTTGGAAAGAATGTAAAAATAAAGGGAAAAACAAGAAAAAGAACTTGATTTGGAAAAAAATGATGAAAAAAACTTTTGGTGTGAAAAATATTCCTTACCTTTGCACGAGGACTAAGAGTTAAATCGTTATTGTTTATGGCTAAGTACAATATTACAGAAAAAAAGGAGAAAGAGGCTGCTTACCGTTCGCTCGTCAGCCCCAAACTGATGGACGAGTTGGAGCAGAAGATCAACAACATCATCATCCTCGAGAAGCGTTACAAGGACAAGGACTACTCCGCCAAGAAGTTGGCTTTGGACCTGGGCACCAACACGCGCTACATCTCGGCGGTGGTCAACGTGCGGTTCCACATGAACTACACGTCGTTTGTCAATAAGTTCCGCATCCAGGAGGCGATGTCCCTGCTGGTGGACAAGCGCTACCAGGATCTCAACATGGAGGATATATCCGACATGGTGGGCTTCTCCAATCGCCAGTCGTTCTATGCGTCGTTCTTCAAGATCAACCACATGACGCCGCGCGATTACAAAATGCAGCACCTGGCCCAGCATCCCTCGCTCAAGGACCGGTCCAAGAAGCGTGGCCGCAAGCCGGGCGTGAAGAATCAGCCCAAGACTTCTCTTTAGGTGGGTTTTATAAATTACCACCTTTAGGTAACAAGTCACAATAGGAGTTACGTTTTGCCATCTTTTGGCCTCTTTTTGGCTCATAGTGCCAGTTCGTTCGGTCATATAGCCCGCTATACT
>DAIOEQ010000135.1:0-6227 GCA_036746215.1 Prevotella sp. | reverse complement strand
CTGACGGCTGCGAGGGCGTTTTCCACCTTGGGCTTCATGCCTCCTGAGATGGTTCTGTCGGCCACGAGACGCTCGAAATCGGCGTGGGTGATGACGGGTATGACACTCGTGTCGTCGTCGGGGTCGCTGAGCACGCCTGGCTTCTCAAAGCAGTAGACCAGGGTCACGTCGGCCGTGGGCGCCAGGGCCTTGGCGGTCTCCGAAGCCATGGTGTCGGCGTTGGTGTTGAGCATGTGGCCCTGCCCGTCGTGGGTGAGCGGGGCGATGACAGGCACGACACCCTGCTGGAGCAGAGATTGCAGCAAGTCGCCCCGTACGTGGTCCACGTCGCCCACAAAACCATAGTCTATGCCGTTCTTCAAGGGACGTCGGTGACTGCGTATCACGTTGGCGTCGGCGCCAGTGAGGCCCAGTGCGTTGACGCCCCGCGCCTGCAACCGGGCCACAAGATTCTTGTTGACCAGGCCTCCGTAGACCATGGTCACCACCTCGAGCATGTCGGCGTCGGTGATGCGCCGTCCGTCGACCATCTTGCTCTCGATGCCCAGCGCGGCGGCCACCTTGGTGGCTCGCCGCCCGCCGCCATGCACGAGAATCTTCGGTCCGTCGACCTGTGCGAAGCGGTCGAGCAAGTCGTTGAGGCGCACCTCGTCCTCGACGATGGCGCCACCCACCTTGATGATGGTTATTGGTTTCATGTGATGTCTGTGTTGTTTATTCCAGATAAGTGTATCCGTAGAGTCCCGAGCGGTAGTTGCTGAGGAACTCCTTGCCCTCGTCGAGTGACAGCTTGCCCTGTTTCACGCTCTTGGTGACCCACTGCTCCAGTTGCCTGACGAGTTTCTTGGGATTGTACTGTACGTACTCCAGGACCTCCTCGACGGTCTCGCCGTCGATGATTTGGTCGATGTTGTATGTGCCGTTTTTCACGCTGATGTGCGCCGCCGTGGTGTCGCCGAAGAGGTTGTGCATGTCGCCCAAGATTTCCTGGTAGGCGCCCACGAGGAACACGCCGATGTAATACGGCTCCCCCTTGCGCAGCGCATGCACGGGCAGCACGTTGGACTGCGACCCGTTGATGGCGAAGTTGGCGATCTTTCCGTCGCTGTCGCAGGTGATGTCCTGTATGGTGCAGTTGCGTGTGGGGCGCTCGTTGAGGCGCTCGATGGGCATGATGGGGAAGAGCTGGTCGATGCCCCAGCAGTCGGGCAGGCTCTGGAAAAGAGAGAAGTTGCAGAAATACTTGTCGGCCAGGAGCTTGTCGAGCCCGCGCAGCTCATCGGGCACGTGCTTCATGCTCTTTGCCATGGCGTCAATCTCGTGGCAGACGCTCCAGTACATGGCTTCCACCTCGGCCCGTGTCTTGAGGTCCACCATGCCGTGTGCGAACATGTCGAGGCAGTCCTCGCGTATCTGGTCGGCGTCGTGCCAGTCTTCGAGCATCGACTTGGGGTTGATGTTACACCAGATGTCGTAGAGGTCTTTGACCAGTTGGTTGTCGGTCGACTTGGCCTCAAACTCCTCGGGCATCTCGGGCAGCGAGGCCGCTCCCAGCACGTCGAGCACGAGTACCGAGTGGTGTGCCGACAGCGAGCGTCCGCTCTCGGTGATGATGTTGGGGTGGGGAATGCCGTTTCGGTCGGCGATGTCGACGAAGGCATACACGCAGTCGTTGATGTATTCCTGGATGGAATAGTTGACGGAGCTCTCCGAGTTGCTTGAGCGTGTGCCGTCGTAATCGACGCCCAGTCCGCCGCCGCAGTCTACGAACTCGATGTTGTAGCCCATCTTGCGGAGGTTGGCGTAGTATTGCCCCGCCTCGGTGAGTGCGTTCTGTATGCGCCGGATTTTTGTGATTTGCGATCCGATGTGGAAGTGTATGAGGCGCACGCAGTCGTGCAGTCCCACGCTGTCGAGCTTGCCCAGCGCCTCGAGCAGCTCCGAGGGCGTCAGTCCGAACTTGGACGCGTCACCGCCGCTCTCGGCCCACTTGCCCGAGCCCGAGCTTGCCAGCTTGATGCGTATGCCGATGTTGGGTTGCACCTTGAGGCGCTTGGCCGTCTTGGCGATGATGTCGATTTCGTTGAGCTTCTCCACGACGATGAAGATGCGCTTGCCGAGCTTCTGCGCCAGCATGGCCAGTTCGATGTAGCTCTCGTCCTTGTATCCGTTGCAGATGATGAGCGAGTCGCTCTTGCATTGCACGGCGATGACTGCGTGGAGCTCGGGCTTGGAGCCTGCCTCCAGGCCGAGGTTGAACTTTCGTCCGTGTGAGATGATCTCCTCGACGACGGGCTGCATCTGGTTGACCTTGATGGGGTAGATGATGTAGTCCTCGCCCTGGAAGTTGTATTCCTTGCGCGCCTTGTCGTAGCACGACGCCATTTTCTCGATGCGGTTGTCGAGGATGTCGGGAAAGCGGAGTAGCACGGGCGGCGTGACGTCGCGCAGGGCCAGCTCGTCGATGACGTCGCGCAGGTCTATCTGCGTGTCGTCCTTGCATGGGGTCACATAGACGTGTCCCTTCTCGTTGACGCCAAAGTAGGAGGTTCCCCACCCGTTGATGTTGTAGAGTTCCTTCGAATCCTCAATAGTCCATTTTTTCATTTATGCGATGCCCAGTGTTTCTTTGAGTTTAGCGACTGATATTTTTATTTTCTCGTAGTTGTCCATCAAGGTCACGTCCACGGTGTGCTTGGCTTGGCTGTAGAACGGTTCGCGCTGTCGCAGCTGTTCCCGGATGAACACTTTCACCTCTTCAGGGGTCTTTCCCAGGAGCAGGGGGCGCACGGTCTTGCCCATGCTCAGGTGCTTGTGCAGCACGTCGGGGGTGCACTTGAGGTAGATGGTCTCGCCTTGCTGGTTGAGGTAGCTGATGTTGTCGAAGAAGCATGGTGTGCCCCCTCCGCAACTGATGACGACGCCTTCAAACTCCGCCACCTCGTGTAGCATGTTGCGCTCGATGACGCGGAAGCCCTCTTCGCCGTGCTCGTCGAAGAGTTGCTTCACGGTTTTCCTCATCCGGCTCTCGATGTACCAGTCGAGGTCGTAGAACGGCATGCCCAGGTCTTTGGCCAGGGCACGCCCCACGGTGGTTTTGCCCGACCCCATGTAGCCCATGAGGATGATGCGGTTGGGAGTCATCGTTTGGTCCTCCTGGCTTTGGGCTCCGGCGCGTTCCTGACGATTTCCATGCACTCGGCGTAGCTCAGTTCGCCCGCGAGCGCTTGCTCCTGGAGCTTCTTGTCGATGTGGTAGTTCTTGCCGTCATAGGCGATGTAGGGGCCGTAGCGTCCCTTCATGAGCTCCAGGTTGGGGTCTTCGTCAAACTGCTTGATGTGCTTTTCCCTGTCGGCCTGCCGCTTCTGCTCTATGAGGCTGATGGCTGTCTCGAGGGTGACGGTGAGGGGATCCTCCGTTCGGGGCAGCGACACGTACTTCTTGTCGTGGAGGATGTAGGGCCCGAAGCGGCCTGCGCCGATGACCACGGGCGAGCCCTCGTAGTCGCCCACCTGGCGCGGGAGCTTGAAGAGCTCGAGGGCCTCGTCGAGGGTGATGGTCTCGATGCTCTTGTCCTTGGGCAGCTGGGCGAAGCTCGGCTTCTCCTTGTCCTCGGCGGTGCCGATCTGCGCCACGGGGCCGAAGCGCCCGATCTTCACAAACACGGGCTTGCCCGTCTTGGGGTCGGTGCCCAGCTGGCGCTCGCCGGCCTTGTGCTCGGAGCGTGAGTTCATCACCTTCTCCACGTTGGGCTCAAACTTCTTGTCGAAGTCGACCATCATCTTGGTCCATTCCTCCTTGCCCTCGGCGATGCGGTCAAACTCTTCCTCCACCTTGGCGGTGAAGTTGTAGTCCATGATGTCGGGGAAGTTCTGGAGCAGGAAGTCGTTGACCACGAAGCCGATGTCGGTGGGCAGGAGCTTGCCCTTCTCCGACCCGGCCATCTCCTTCTTGCTCTTGGCGGTGACCATGTTGCCCTTCAGCGTGTCGATTACATAGGTGCGCTCGACGCCCTTCTTGTCGCCCTTCTGCACGTATTCGCGTTGCTGGATGGTGGAGATGGTCGGCGCGTAGGTCGACGGGCGGCCGATGCCGAGTTCCTCGAGCTTGTGGACGAGACTGGCCTCGGTGTACCTGACGGGTCCCTGCGAGAAACGCTCGGTGGAGGTGATCTCCTTGCGCTCCAGCATTTGGCCGGCTGAGAGGGCGGGCAGCAGGTTGCCGTCCTCGGCCTTCACCTCGTCGTCGGTCGACTCGTGGTAGACCTTCATGAAGCCGTCGAAGCGCACCACCTCGCCGTTGGCCACAAACTGGGCCTCGTCGCCGCTGATGTTGATGGTCACCGTGGTCTTCTCCACCTGGGCGTCGGCCATCTGTGAGGCGGCGGTGCGCTTCCAGATGAGCTCGTAGAGACGGCGCTCCTGGGCTGTGCCCGTGATGGTGGGGTCGCTCATCGTCGTGGGGCGGATGGCCTCGTGGGCCTCTTGCGCGCCCTTCGAGTGGGTGTGGTAGTTGCGTGGCTTGCTGTAAGCCTCGCCGTAGAGTTTCACGATTTCCTCCTGGCTGGCGTTGATGGCCAGGCTGGAGAGGTTGACGCTGTCGGTACGCATGTAGGTGATGCGTCCGCTCTCGTAGAGGCGCTGGGCCACCATCATGGTCTGCGACACGGTGAAGCCGAGCTTGCGCGCGGCCTCCTGTTGCAGGGTGGAGGTGGTGAAGGGTGGCGCGGGCGAGCGCTTGAGGGGCTTCTTGGTGATGTTGTCGACGGTGAAGGTGGCTGTCTTGCACTTCTTGAGGAAGATGAGCGCGTCCTCGTGCGTGGTGAAACGCTGGTCGAGCTCGGCCTTGAGCTCGCTCTGTGTGCCGTCGGCGTTGGTCAGCGTGAACACGGCGTTCACGCGATAGTAGGGCTCGCTCTTGAAGGCCTGTATCTCGCGCTCGCGGTCCACGATGAGCCTCACGGCCACGCTCTGCACGCGACCGGCCGAGAGGGCGGGCTTCACCTTGCGCCACAGCACGGGCGACACCTTGAAGCCCACGAGGCGGTCGAGCACGCGTCGGGCCTGCTGGGCGTTCACCAGGTTCATGTCCAGGTGGCGCGGATGCTTGATGGCCTCCATGATGGCCGGCTTGGTGATCTCGTGGAAGACGATGCGCGAGGTCTTCTGCTCGTCGAGCCCCAGCACCTCGCAGAGGTGCCAGCTGATGGCCTCTCCCTCGCGGTCCTCATCGGATGCGAGCCAGACGGTCTTGGCGGCCTTGGCGTTCTTCTTCAGGTCGGCTACGACCTTGGTCTTCTCCTCGGGGATCTCGTAGGTCGGCTGAAGGGTCTTCTCGTCTATGCTGAGCTCTTTCTTCTTTAGGTCGCGGATGTGTCCGTAGGAGGACATCACCTTGTAATCTTTACCCAGAAATTTCTCGATGGTCTTGGCCTTTGCGGGGCTCTCGACAATCACTAAATTATCTTGCATACTAACTGGTTTGTTTTTAACGGTTGGCAAAATTAAGCAAAACTTTTGCTTGCACCTTATATTATAGGCATAAATTTTATTTTTTTAATAATCGGATTGGCTTGGGAATGTGCGTGGGCGTGTCGAGAGATGGCTGAAATGGCAAGGCCGACATGAGGCGAGGCTCATGTGGACAAGGGGGTGCGTCTAAGGTTGCCGCCTGAGCTTGGCGCGTGAAAAAGTGAGACAAACTATATGCAAAACAATGGCTTTCTTTTCAACGAGTTGAACTTTTGGCGGAAATGCGCAAAAATAAGGTGTCTCTATAATCGATTATAATTCAGAGTGTTATGAAAATCGCGGAGGGAACACTGGAAGAATGTAAATCCTTTTCATGAGGATAGGTACCGAATCGAGCCTCGATGCGTCACTTGACGAGGCTCAACAGGTCATCAATCGCACAACGAAAGGTCATCGGACGAGCCTCGATAAGCCATCTTTTTCCAGTTTGCGGGGCGTGACAACCGGGACATTGTGACCCGGAAGGCTTTTCCGTTCTCTATTTCAGCGGAAATCGCGAACAAACTTTCTTGCCAAAAAACAAGACAAACGCAGTCTTGCGCCGCCTCGCCGCGAGCCACTTTCGCCGCGAGCCGATAGGTCCTGTCCCCTGTTTCTTCCCTCTCTCAACGTGTCCCGGGGCCGCGCGGACGAGGTGACGGCAAATGAAAATGCTAACCTTGATGACAGTTTTCCGGTTTTTCTGCAATTTTTATC
>DAIOEQ010000134.1:2778-6233 GCA_036746215.1 Prevotella sp. | reverse complement strand
GGATGGGATCCTTGAGGGTGATGCCGCTGAGTGAGGTGCAGCGCGAGAGGGCCACGTAGGTCTGCCCGCCCGCAAAGACACCACCTGTGAAGTCGAGCTTCACGTGGTTGAAGGTCAGCCCCTGGCTCTTGTGGACGGTGATGGCCCACGCCAGGCGGATGGGGAACTGGGTGTAGGTGCCCAGTTCCTGCTCCTCGATTTTCTTCTCCTGCTCATTGAAGGTGTAGCGCACATTGCTCCATTTCTCTCGCTCCACGTCCAGCTCCGTGCCGTCCTCCGTGACCACGTAGATGCGGTCGTGCCCTTCCTCGTCGAACCCGATGATGGTGCCCAAGGTGCCGTTGACCCAACGGCGGTCCATGTCGTTCTTGACGAAGAGTATCTGAGCGCCCACCTTCAGTTCCAACTCCTTGGGCGTGGGCAGGCTCGACTCCGGAAACTCGCCTTGGATGTCGCCCACGAACATCTCGGTGTCGCCCGGCAGGTCGGCCAGGCGTTTGTTGTTGATGAAGTCGACGGTGTCGCGCCGCGCGGAGAGCGTGATGGACAGTTGCGGGGTGGACGGGTCGGCCACGCCTGGCGCAGAGGTGTCGTCAGGGCGGACACGCTCGTTGAGCAGCGACAGGTCGTGATCGGAGACCTGCGAGGTGCGTATGTGGTCGAGAATGTGGATGAATGTGGGGTCACTCTGGCGGTAGACCTTCTTGAGCTCGATGGACACCAGGCGCATCTGGCTGAAGGTCTTGGCGTCGAAGAAGAAGGAGGAGGGATAGAAGGGACGTAGCAGCTGACGGTCTTCCTCACGCACCACGGGCTCCAGCTGGTAGATGTCGCCCACGAGCAAGAGTTGCTTGCCACCGAAGGGCTCACGCATGTTGTGGCAGTAGACGCGGAGCACCTTGTCGATGAAGTCGATGATGTCGGCGCGCACCATGCTGATCTCGTCGATGATGATAAGCTCCAGCTCGCGGATGATCTTGATTTTCTCGCTGTTGTATTTTAGCGTCTTGCGGATGTTGCGGGGCGAATACTGCGAGTCGTTGGGCAGGAGGGGATGGAAGGGCAACTTGAAGAAGCTGTGGAGCGTGGAGCCGCCCGCGTTGATGGCCGCTATGCCCGTTGGGGCCAGGATGATGTGCTTCTTCTTGGTGTGCGAGGCGATGTAGCGCAAGAATGTGGATTTGCCCGTCCCCGCTTTTCCGGTCAGGAAAAGGGAGCGACGGGTAAACTGGATGATTTGTAAGGCCTGCTGCAACTCCTGGTTGTCAAGGTCTATCGGGCTTTCTCCTGTCGTGGGCATGTCTTTTGTGTGTCTGCCAAAATGAAGACGCCTTTCAAGATAGTGTTCTTGCTCTTGATGCCCCGCCTCTTGTCCTTTTGTGTCAAGGGCATATGGCGCAGGGTGCATTCTGGGATGCGCAGGCGGCAAGAATTATCTTGAAAGGCGTCGGTTTTGTCGTGTGTGCTATAAGTTGTCGAAACTGACGGTTTCCTCGGTCTTGTGCTTCTTTTCGGTTCCTGTCTCGCTCTTTTCCTTTCCGTTTCCTTCCTTCGTCGGGACGGCCACGGGGTTACCGTTCTCATCGAGCACAATCTCCTCGTCGGTCACCATCGTGCTGTCGCGGTGCATGTGTGACGAATCGCTGCGTACGGGGGCGTAGTAGGGCTGGCAGTCATACATGTCCTTGGTGATGCTCTCATCGTTTGGAGCCTGGAACTTGGCGTGATACTTCTGGTAGGCGGGGTCGCCCATCACCAAGTGGAGGAAATAACCGCAGATGGGCAGGGCTGTCTTGGAACCTTGCCCCAGGGCGCCCGTGCGGAAGTGTATGCTCCGGTATTCACCTCCGACCCAAGCGCCCACCACCAGGTTGGGGCTCACGCCCATGAACCAGGCGTCGGAGTGGTTGTTGGAGGTGCCGGTCTTGCCTCCCCAGTCGGTGTCGCGGAAAGAGTTGCCCGCATATTCGGCTGCGGACAGGCTGACGGAAGTGCCGCCTCCGTCGTGGGTGCCGCTGAGCAACATCTTCTGCATGAGGAACGCGCTCTTGTAGGGGATGACCTGCTCGGAAGTGCTCTGGTCGGTGTAGACCTCATTGCCATCGCTGTCCACGATGCGCGTGACGAGCACGGGGCGGTGGTGCTGGCCATTGTTGGCCACGGTGCAATAGGCGTCTGCCAGCTCGAGCAGGTTGACGTCGCTTGAGCCCAAGGCCAATGACGGTTCGTCGTCGAGCGGGCTTTCGATACCCATCTTCTTGGCGGTCTCTATGATGTTCTTGATGCCCAACTCTTGTCCCAGGCGCACGGCAACGGAGTTGATACTCTTGGCGAAAGCGCTCTTCAAGGGGATGGAGTCGCCCGAGAACGAGCCGTTGGCGTTGCCCGGTGTCCAAGTGGTCATCTCATGTTTCTTCTTGTCATAGACCTGCAGGGAGATGTACTCATCGCGTCGCTTGTCACATGGCGTGAGACCTTCGTTCATGGCTTCGGTGTAGACGAAGAGCTTGAAGGTGGAGCCCGGCTGACGCTCGGCGGTCACCTTGTCATACTTCCAAGTCTTGAAGTCGATGTCGCCCACCCATGCTTTCACGGCGCCCGTTTGCGGTTCCATGGCCACCATGGCGCAGTGCATGAAGGTCACCATGTACTTGATGGAGTCTTCGGAGGTCATCATTTTGGTGATGGTCCCCTTGTCGTAGTCGAACACCTTCACGGGGTGCTTCCATTCCTTATAGTAATATGTCACCGAATCGGGGTCGTTGGGGAATCGCGCCTGCAGAGCCTTGTAGAAAGGCTGGCGCTCCGCTATGCCCTGCACAAAGTTGGGGATGACCTGGTGGTTCTCATCTTGCCAAGGCTCTTGGCGCAGCCAGTTGGTGTCTTGGTTGCGATAGATGCCCCAGTGGTTGTTGAAGTTCTTCTGCACGATTTCCATCTGCTTCTTGGCGGCTTCCTCCGCATACTTCTGCATCTTGGAGTCGAGCGTCGTGTAAATCTTCAAGCCGGAACTGTAGAGGTCGTAATGATTCTCCTCACACCAGTCCTTGAGCTCGCTGGAGATGGCCTCGCGGAAGTAGAGCGCCTGACCATCATAGTTCTCCTCAACCTTGTAGTGCAGGGTGATGGGCAGTTTCTTCAAGGAGTCGCACGCCTCGGAGGACAGGTCGTTGTGGGTGCGCATGTTGTTGAGCACCGTGTTGCGGCGGGCCAGGCTTCGCTCGGGGTTGGTCTTGGGGTTGTAGAGTGTGGTGGCCTTGAGCATGCCCACAAGCACAGCCGCGTCTTGTGTGGTCAGGCTGTCGGGTGTCGTGTCGAAATAGGTCTTGGCGGCGGTCTTGATGCCATAGGCGTTGGAGCCGAAGTCCACCGTGTTGGCATACATCGTCAGGATTTCTTTCTTGTTGAAGATGGTCTCCAGCTTTGTGGCGATAATCCACTCCTTGCTCTTGACG
>DAIOEQ010000134.1:0-2768 GCA_036746215.1 Prevotella sp. | reverse complement strand
AACATGCTCTCTGATCTTTCCCAAAAGGCCGGTGGAGTAGTTGGAGCGCACGCGAAACATGTTCTTGGCGAGCTGCTGGCTGATGGTGGAAGCGCCGCGCCCATCATGGCGCAGTACGGCATCCTTCATGGCTCCGAAGAGTCCCACCACGTCAACGGCCATGCCACGGGGACGGCTGTAGTAACGCTCGTCCTCCGTGTCGATGAGGGCCTTGAAGAAGGCGGGGGTGACATCCTCATACTTCACGGGAGTGCGATTCTCGTTGAAGAACTTTCCAATCAGCTTGCCATCAGCACTATAGATTTCCGAGGCCTGGTTGGTCTGCGGGTCGCGTATGCCGGAGAAGTAACCAGGACTCTTTCCGAAGAGCCAAAGGAAGTTGATGTCGACAGCTCCCAGATAGAGCAGGAAGGCAACGATGAGTGACGCGAAAGCCACAAGGGTCTTGGTGTACCATGCTCGTCCGCGATACAGTCCTTTATACCATGGCCAGAACTTGCGCGTCTTGCGCAAACACCAACCAATCAAAGCCTTAATCTTTTTCATTGCTGAATTGTCTGATTATATTAGGTGCAAATATACGAAATATGACGGTTATCGAGTCTTTTGACGGATGAAATTTAAGATATCTTCAATGTTTTCCGGCGAAAACCAAGTGATGTCTGCGTCTTTCTTGAACCATGTGAGTTGCTTGCGCATGTAGCAACGTGTGTTTGACTGGATTTGCCGAATGGCTTCCTCCAAAGGGATGTTGCCGTCGAAATAAGAGAATAGTTCCTTGTAGCCAACGGTGTTGAGGGCGTTGAGACCGCGGTGGGGATAAAGGGCGGAGGCCTCTTGCACCAGGCCATGGTCCACCAACTCAAGGACACGCTTGTTGATGCGGTCGTACATCTCCTCGCGGGGGCGGTTAAGGCCGATCTTGATGATGTTGAAGGGACGTTTTTTCTTTTGGTTCGTGCGGAAAGAAGAGTAGGGCTTGCCGGTCATGTGGCAAATCTCCAAGGCGTGTACCACACGGCGTGGGTTGTTGTGGTCCACAATTTTCCAGTGCTCGGGGTCCAACTTCTTCAACTCGTCAACCAACGCTGGCAGGCCTTCATCGGCCAGGCGTTGTTTCATGATGTGCCGTGTGTGCTCATCCACAGTGGGAATGTCATCGATGCCATTGCAAACAGCGTCGATATACATCATGCTTCCACCTGAGAGAAGGCAATTCTGGTGCTCTGTTCCATCTTCTTGGCCACTGAATAAACCTTGCAAGAGGGCCAAGACATCTTGCTCAAACATGGAGGCGCTGTAGTAGTCGGCTATGTGGTGGTTACCAACGAAGTAATGCTTCGCCTGGGATAATTGTTCTTTTGTGGGCGCAGCGGTGCCAATGGGCAGCTCCGCAAAGATTTGGCGTGAGTCCGCATTGATGATGGGAGTGGCCAGTTGTTGGGCTATCTTGATGCAAAGCTCACTTTTGCCCACTCCCGTCGGTCCTAAAATGACTACAAGGTTTTTCATCGCTTGGTAACTTTGGGAATGCTTAACATTTGCCACAGGGAGGGTGGCAAGGGCTGCTCCTCTGCCAGTCAACGGCCATGCCAATGCTGTTTGGCCTTTATCTCCACATTGCTATGGGCTTCAGGACGTTTGCTCTTTTGCGGAATGGCTTTGCGCTAAGTGTTGGCGTGCTCGTTACCTTTACGTCAAAAATTTCACTCGTAGCCCATTCCATTGATGCGTGCAGCGTCCAGCTCCCATGACAATGTGGAGACTTGCAGCTTGCAGGTCAATCCCCTCAAAGAGGAAAAGCTAACGGATGATGCCTCTCTTCGATGAGGATACAAAGTCTATAATGTATTGAATTTCAGGTGTTACTTGAAGTTCGCTTTTTATTTTCTTGATGCCATCGGCAAGGATCCCCTCGCTGTAAAGCGTGCGGTATGCGTTGTGGATGAGGTCTATGAGATCGTTGCTGAAGCCATGGCGCCGCAGTCCTACAAGGTTGATGCCAGCGTAGCGGGTAGGCTCTTTGCCTGCAATGATGTAGGGGGGAATGTCTTGGCTGAAGCGGCAACCGCCTTGTATCATGACATATCCGCCGATGCGGCAAAACTGGTGGCAAAGCACCGTCGCACTGATGATGGCGTTATCGTCTACGGTCACTTCACCGGCAAATTTCGTGGAGTTGCCGATGATCAACCGACTGCCCAACACGCAGTCGTGCGCCACATGCATGTTCTCCATCAGCAGGTTGTTGTCACCCACTTTTGTCGTGCCTTTGGAGGCTGTCCCACGTGAGATGGTGACGTTTTCACGGATGCTGTTGTTGTTGCCAATCTCACACAATGAGTCTTCACCCTTGAACTTCAAGTCTTGTGGCTTGGTGGAGATGCTGGCTCCAGGGAATATCTCATTGCCGTTGCCTATACGCGCTCCGTAGTTGATGGTGACACTGTTTTGCAGGACGTTGTTGTCGCCCAAAATCGTGTTGCGGTCAATATAACAAAATGGGCCGATGATGTTGTTGTCTCCCAATTTTGCATCTGGATGAACGAATGCTAATGGACTGATTTGGTTCATAAGTGTGGGATTTATTTGTTCTTGATAATCTGTGCGGTGAATGTGGCCTCTGAAACCACATGGTCGCCGACAAACATATACCCCTTCATGGAGCTGATACCGTGGCGGACAGGGTGAAGCAACTCAACCCTAAAGAGCAAGGTGTCTCCGGGAACCACCTTGTGACGGAATTTCACATCGTCAATCTTAAGGAA
>DAIOEQ010000133.1:898-6236 GCA_036746215.1 Prevotella sp. | reverse complement strand
AACCATGGACGACGTGCGTCGCGCCATGCGCATTGACTACTTCGAGGATGCCGATCTCATCCGCGAACAAACCGAAAAGTTCAAGCATTAAGTTAGGCTAACATCGCCGTTACATATCATGATGACGCCCTCGCCTTGGAAATCAAGGTGGGGGCGTCTCGCGTTTCAAAAAACTTCCCGGCAAGCACTATTTTTTTGAACTTTTTTAATAACTTTGCATCCAGAACTAACAGCTTGCTTCGTTTAGAAAAGTTGCTATTGCCGGGATGAACCAAAGCCACGGCACCAAAAATCATCTCCACGCACCGGGCTTGCACCCGATGTCCTCCCCGAAACCCCAAGCCACATATGCCAAAGGTTCAGAAACTGGGGTGTCCACTTGTTGTGCCCCTTCCACTGACACATCATCTTCTTCCCATTGGTATGCGCTTCGCACCACATACGGCAGGGAGAAAAAAGCCTGCGACTACATGGCGGCAAAAGGTGCCACCGTTTTCTGCCCGACCGTCCGGCGGACCCAGCTCATCGACGGCAAGCGCAAGAAGGTCACCGTGTCGCGCCTTCCCAATATCTTTTTCGCTTATGGCACTGAAGACGAGTTGAAGACATTTGTCTACGACAACGTGAACCTTCCGTTCCTGCGCTTCTATTACCGCCATTTCCACGTGGGCGGCGCGAGGCAGAAAGTGCCCCTCATCATTCCCGACAGGCAGATGGAGACTTTCCGTATCGTGTGCGCCGCCGACAACGACGACGTGTGCGTCGTGCCCGAGAAGATACACCTTTTCGAGCAAGGGCAGCTTGTGCGCGTCACGCAAGGCGATTTCTCGGGTGTCGTCGGGCGTGTGGCGCGTTTCAAGGGACACCACCGGGTGGGCATCTACATTGACGGCATTGCCACTGTTGCCACAGCCTACATCCCGGGGAGCTTCCTTGAGCCCGTCACGCCATAGCGACGTGAAAAGGCACTCACTCAAAAAACATTTAATCACACACATAAGATGAAACCAACCACAACCCTGTGGAAGCGCGCCGCATGTCACGCGCTCCTGGCCATGACCCTCTGCCTTGTCTCCTGTTCCACACCAAAGGATGTCGCCTATTTCCAGGACGCCAAAGCCCTGAACGGCATGGCTGTGCAGGCCGAGCAGCAGTTTCGCCTCCGCCCCGAAGACAAGATAAACATCGTGGTACACAGCGCCAACCCTATGCTGGAACAGCAGTTCACGCTCATGACACCGAGTTCCAATTATTCATTTGGAGCCACCGTGACACCCAAGACATCCAACAGCCGCAACACGAGCTATTCGCAGATCGTTGCCTACACGGTCGACGAGCAGGGCACCATTGACTTCCCCGTGCTCGGAAAGATATCCGTAGGCGGCAAGACACGCAAGGAGGTGGCGGAGTATATACAAGACCGCCTCATCGCACGCGAGCTCGTGAGCGACCCCATCGTCACAGTGGAATATGTGAACATGGGCGTGAACGTGCTCGGCGAGGTGGGCAAGCCGGGACATATCGACATCACCAAGGACCACTTCACCATCATCGACGCCCTGTCGAGTGCCGGCGACATGACCATCACCGGCAACCGCAAGAACGTGCTCGTGACACGCCAGGTGGACGGAGCCAACCAGGTGTACAGCGTCGACATGACCAACATGCAGCAAGTGCTCAGCTCGCCAGTCTACTACCTGCAGCAGAACGATCTCGTCTATGTGTCGCCCAACGACAAGCGCAAGCGCGAGGCCAAGGCCACGGGCAACACGTTCAACACGCCGGCCATATGGATTTCAATAGCGTCGCTACTCACCACAATAGCCGCGCTCTTAACAAGATAAAAGACACCTACAATGAACAACACGACACCCGTCCGCCGACAGTCGGACGACTTCATCACCATCACCGACCTCTGGCACATCTGCCTCGCCCACGGCAAATGGTTTGTGGCATCAATCATCACATGCGTCGCCATCGCAAGCCTGTATCTCGCTTGCACCCCCAACCGATACACCCGTGAGATGGCTGTGCTCGTGAAACAGGACAGCCAGGGCAAGAACACCAGCAGCAACAACAACGGAAACGGAAACGACTTCAACGACATCGGACTCGTGCAGCAGCCTGTCAACGTGGTGAATGTGGAACGCCAACTCGTGTCACTCGATGTCCTTACAGAGGTGGCACGCCGCGTGATGCGCCCCAAGAACAAGTGCGAGGTCCTGCACATCGCCGAGAGCATGAAGGCGCACCTCAAAGCCGAGATCGACGACGACAAGTCGACCATCATCAACATCAAGTACTCCGGTCTGTCGCCCGAAGAGACGGAGAACGTGCTGCGCACCATCGTCAACGTGTACAACGAGAAGTGGCTTGCTGACAAGAACAAGATGGCCGCCAACACAAGCCATTTCATCGAGGAACGCCTGCGCCTGCTGGAGCGCGACCTCGGCAACGTGGACGACAGCATATCCAAGTTCAAGACGCACAACAAGATTACCGACCTTGACCGCGTGAGCGACATGTACCTGCAACAGCAGAGCCAGTCGGACGCTGAGATCCTGCGCCTCACGAGCCAACGCACCATGGCCAAATACATCCTCGACATACTGAAGGACAAAGGATCGCGCCACCAACTGCTGCCCACCAACTCGGGCATCAACAACCCTACGGCGGAAGCGCAAATCACGCAGTACAACACGATGTTGCTGCAACTCAAGAGCAATCTCGCCAGCACCTCGTCACAAAACCCGATCATCATCAAGCAGGAGACGGAGCTCGATGACGTGCGCCGAAACATCCTCTCCACCATCGCCAACCACATCAAGACACTCGACATACAGTTGCAGGCCATGCAAGGCTACAGCGGTGAGGCGAGCTCCAAGATTTCGTCCAACCCAAGCCAGGCCAAGCACCTCATCAGTGTGGAGCGTGACCAGAAGGTGAAGGAGAGCCTGTATCTCTATCTCCTGCAGAAAAAGGAGGAGAACGAGATCAGCATGACCTACACCGCCGTGAACACGCAAGTGATCGACATGCCACATGGCAGCGACACGCCCACATCGCCCAACAAGCGCCTCGTGCTGTTCGCCGCCGTGCTGTTCGCCCTGCTGCTGCCCACCGTCATCCTCTTTGTGCGCGAGTCGCTCGACAACACCGTACGCGACAAGCAAGACATCGAGCACAACACCACCCTGTCGCTCATCGGTGACATTCCTTTCAATAATGTACAGAAGAAAGGCATCGTTGGAAAAATATCCAGCAAGGACAACGCCAACCGCCTTATCGTTGAGGAGGGCAAGCAGGACATCGTGAACGAGGCGTTCCGCATGCTGCGCACCAACCTCGAGTTTATGACCCCACACCGAGGCGAGAACAACGTCTATGTCATCACGTCGATGTATGAAGGCTCGGGAAAGACCTTTGTCTCGACAAACCTCGCGCTCACCCTCGCCCTGACCGGCAAGCGGGTGCTCTTCATCGACGGCGACCTGCGCCACGCCTCTGCCTCCCACCTGTTCCACACGACAGCAGCAGGACTCGCCGACTATCTCGGCGACAAGCAGGACGACCTCACCCTGCTCATCCGGCAAAGCGACCTACAGCCATCGCTCTACATCATGCCCGTCGGCACCATACCGCCCAATCCCACCGAGCTGCTCTCGGGCGACCGCCTCGCGACACTCATCGAGAAAGTACGCGCGGACTACGACTTCATACTCATTGACTGTCCGCCAACGGAGACACTTGCCGACACGGGGCTCATTGAGCGCTATGCCGACCGAACGCTCTTCATCGTGCGCGCCGGGCTCTTCGAACGCCGGCGCCTTGAGGACATCGAGAACTACGCGCAGACCGAGCACTACAAGCACATCTCGCTGGTGCTCAACGCCACCAAGGGCGGCGGACGCTACGGCTACCGCTACGGTTACCCATATGGGTACCGGCACAGCTACTGATCCGGAAAGAACAAACTACTTCCCGGCTAAAGGCGAAAAGCAAAAGGGAAATGCAGAGCGCCGACACACGCATAGCGCACAACACGCTTTACATGTACATACGGCTCGTCACAACGATGGTTGTCGGGTTGTATGTGTCGCGATTGGCTATCGCCCTGCTGGGCGTGTCCGACTACGGACTGTTCTCCGTGGTGGGCGGTGTGTTGGCGATGTTCACGTTCCTCAGCAGTTCGCTCGCCTCGGCCACGAGCCGCTTCTTCAACATCGAGATGGGCAAGAAGGACGGTGACGTGAACGCCTCATTCAACATCAACCTTGTGCTGCACGTCGCGATGGCAGTCGTCGTACTTGCGCTCGCGGAGAGCATCGGCCTGTGGTATATCTACCATTACCTCAACGTGGAGCCGGGCAAATTGGGCGACGCCGTGTTTGTATACCAGGTGAGCATCGTGACCGCCTGTCTCGGCATTGTCAACACCCCCTACCAGAGCCTGCTCACCGCACACGAGAAGTTCGGCTTCCTGGCTGTGGTCGACATCGTGAACTCGCTGCTGCGCCTCTTGTGCGTGCTCGGACTCACGCTGTTGCCGTCAGCCGGACTGCGGCTCTACAGCCTCATCTTCGCCCTCACCACCGCCACCACGTTCATAGCCTACCACCAAATGGCTTTCGTGCGCTGGCGCGACACCATCCGGCCGCGGCTCGTCACGGGCTGGCGACGCTACCGCGAGGTGCTGGTGTTCAACAACTGGAACCTGCTCGCCACAATGGCCTATATGGCAAACTCGTCGGGCGTAGACCTGCTGCTCAACTCCTTCTTCGGCACGCCGATGAACGGGGCCTTCGCCGTGAGTAAGACGGTGAAGACAAGCATCATGAGCTTCACGGGCAGCTTTGACAGCGCCTCGGCACCGCAAATCATACAGTCCTACGCCGCCGGCGACCGTAAGCGCTACATGTACCTCTGCAACAAGCTCGGGCGCATCAACATCCTGATGTTCGAGCTGATGTGCTTTCCGCTGCTCGCGGAACTTCACTTCGTGTTGCAGCTTTGGCTTGGCAAGGTGCCGGCCGGTGCCTACGAGCTGACCTTCCTCAGCATCATCCAAGGCGGCATAGCCCTCACCTGCGGCGGCATCTACAATCTCATCAACGCCACGGGCCGCATCAAATGGTTCAAGATAAACGTCAGCTTCTTCTTCCTCGTCTGTCTGCCCGTGGGCTACTGGATGTTCAGCCTTGGCATGCCCTACTACTCCATCCTGCTGTTGCTCATCGCCGCCGACATCGTGCAGCGCACCATTCAGCTCATCCTCATGCACAGGCTGCTCGGCTTCGACTCATGGCAGTATGCACGCGAGGCTTATCTCCGCCCTGCC
>DAIOEQ010000133.1:0-888 GCA_036746215.1 Prevotella sp. | reverse complement strand
AAGAAGATTGGCATAAAATCATAAAAAATATGATAACCATATGGAAGAAAATTACTACATTTGCAGAGTAATCTTTGTTTAGTACATAATTGTATTTACATTGATAAAATTATATGACATAGTAAATTGTGAGACATGAAAGCGGCAGAATGTTTAAAACGGTTCTCTTCCGTATTGTTTTGGGATGTTGACAAATCTCAAGCAGATATGGATGCATACCCTTCTTTTTTCATACAAAGGGTATTGGAATATGGTACATGGAAAGATTGGAAAATTCTACTAAACTATTATGGAAAGGATAGAATTGTTGATGTATGCAAAACGCTGCGTTCTTTAGATCCTGTTTGCCTATCATATATTTGCACAATTTCCAACACTAAAAAGGAGACCTACAGATGTTATCATATAGCACAGTCGAAAAAAGGACATTGGAACTATTAAGGAATCTGATGCGAGAGCCTGCTTTTGATGATATGAGATTGGTAGGTGGAACTGCATTAGCACTACAATATGGTCACAGGCAATCGATTGATTTGGATTTCTTTGGTGATTTGCAATGTGAATTGGAAGAAACTCAGGCTATACTGTCCAAATATGGTCAAGTGAAGGTTTTGAAAGAGACCAAGACTATACGTATATATGTAATTGACGGCATAAAAGTTGACTTTGTGCATTACAGTTGTTATCCTTGGCTCGATGACGCAGTAACAGAAAACGGCATAAGATTGGCTTCACCTATAGACATAGCAGCCATGAAAGTTAATGCCATAGAAGGACGTGGCTCGCGAAAGGACTTTGTAGATATTTATTTCCTTCTAAAGAAATATTCACTTACCGAGATATTGGATTTTTACAAGAAAAAATATCCAAATTACAGTGACTTTAGGG
>DAIOEQ010000132.1:0-6276 GCA_036746215.1 Prevotella sp. | reverse complement strand
GGATACACCTTCCTTCTCATATCGCCACATCTCGAGACGGCCGACGACTCCAACTTCGGCACCATCGACCAGATTTACGAATATGCGCAGGACCAGCACATCCCCTTCTATTGTCTGACGGCATCCACGGAGGAGGCCATACAGCACTGGGAGGACATCACCGGGGCGGAATACCCCTTCTGCCTCACCGACGAGACAACACTGAAGACCATCATCAGGAGCAACCCGGGATTGCTGCTCATCAAGGACGGGACCATCATCCGCAAGTGGAGCCACAACGACCTGCCGGAGACCGACGAGCTGCAAGGGCCGCTCGACCAACTGGAGATCGGGCACATGCCTGAGGACAGCGCGGCCAAGACGCTCACCAAGGTGGCCCTCTGGTTCTTCCTCCCGCTGCTCCTGCTCGTCGTAGCCGACCGCACATGGGCGTGGGGACAATATGTCAGGCGAAAGATTCGCCAAGGCGAGAGAAAGATCAAGCAAGAGGAGCGCAAGATTGTTTCAAGTGACAGTTCACAACACATCATATCAACATTTAAAAAGAAAAAGAAATGAGAAAGAAAATTGTTGCAGGCAACTGGAAAATGAATGAGAACCTGCAGGAGGGCGTCGCCCTGGCTAAGGAAATCAACGAGGCTCTCGTGGCCGACAAGCCCAACTGTGGTGTCATCATCTGCACACCGTTCATCCACCTCGCAAGCGTGGCACAGGTGCTCAACCAGGACGTTGTCGCCCTGGGCGCCGAGAACTGCGCCGACAAGGAGAAGGGTGCCTACACGGGTGAGGTGAGCGCCGCCATGGTGAAGTCGACGGGTGCGCAGTATGTCATCCTCGGTCACTCTGAGCGTCGCCAATACTACCACGAGACTGCCGAGATCCTCAAGGAGAAGGTGCAGCTTGCCCTCGCCAACGGCCTGAAGGTCATCTTCTGCTGCGGCGAGACGCTCGAGGAGCGCGAGGCCAACAAGCAGAACGAGGTCGTCAAGGCTGAGCTCGACGGCAGCGTCTTCAACCTCTCAGCCGAGGAGTGGAAGAACATCGTGCTGGCCTACGAGCCCATCTGGGCCATCGGAACAGGCAAGACCGCCACGTCAGACCAGGCCGAGGAGATGCTGGCCTACATCCGCTCTATCGTCGCCGAGAAGTACGGCAAGGAAGCTGCTGAGGACACCACCATCCTCTACGGTGGCTCTTGCAAGCCCAGCAACGCCGCTGAGCTCTTCGCAAAGCCCGACATCGACGGTGGCCTCATCGGCGGCGCCTCGCTGAAGGCAGCCGACTTCAAGGGCATCATCGACGCTTGGAAGAAGTAATCTTCTAAAACTCCAAAACTACCAACGAGGCGCCCTTGCCCGCGGCAAGGGTGGCCTCATTGGCTTTTTGACTCATCAACATCATTCACCAAAACCAAAACATGCGGAAATTCATCCTACCACTGCTGTTCATCTTGTGCGCCACCTTGAGCGCCAACGCGCAATCGTTCCTCGACAACCTGCAAAAGGGCAAGCCCGGGGAAGGCAAGGTGACCGTGACGCAGAGCAAGGATATAGACAACCTTGTCAACGGAACAAACGTGACCAAGACCGCCACACCCGCACAGAAAACCGTCACCCCTAAAATCACGGGCGACAAGACCAAGCCCAACGCCAAGCCCGCCATGCCCAAGGAGGTCGCGAACAAGGACAAGACACACGCCCTCACCAAGGAAAAGGAAAGGGAGCACAACAGGGAGGTCGCCACGGAACGAAAGACGGAAAACCACAAGCCTGAGAAGCCTCAGGATGACACGCCAGAGATGAGCATCCCCACCGTCGACATGTCCAAGAAGGTCATGTTGAGAAGCCACAAGGTGAGTGGCTATCGGGTACAGGCCTTCGCCGGCGGAAACACGCGCAACGACAAAAACCGCGCACAACAAATCGGAAGCGCCATCAAGATGAAATACCCAGACCAGCCTGTATACGTGCACTTCTATTCGCCACGGTGGATCTGCCGGGTGGGCAACTACCGAAGCTACGGCGAGGCAGAAAGGATGCTCCGCAACATCAAGGCCATGGGCTACAAGGGAGCCACCATCGTCAAGGGAATGATCACCGTGCAATACTAAAAGCCACCGTCACACCGTAACAGGAGACATGGCGCTGGGCAAGGCCACACAAGGCGCACGGTCATCTCACATCACACGTCAAACCATCAACATGAATCCAGAAACAGAATTCAGGGACGGGCTCGAAGAGCTCGCCAGCCATTATAAAGAAATACTCACCCTGTTGGGTGAAGACCCCAACCGCGAAGGACTGCAGAAGACGCCCATGCGCGTAGCGAAGGCCATGCAAATCCTCACGCGCGGTTACACGCAAGACCCTCACAAGGTGCTCACCGACGCCCTCTTCGCCGAGGACTACGACCAGATGGTCATCGTCAAGGACATCGACTTCTTCTCCATGTGTGAGCACCACATGCTACCTTTCTACGGGAAGGCCCATGTGGCTTACATCCCCAACGGCCATATCACGGGACTGAGCAAGATTGCCCGTGTGGTCGACATCTTCAGCCACCGCCTGCAGGTGCAAGAGAGACTCACTCACCAAATCATGGAATGTATCAACGACACGCTCAAGCCGCAAGGCGTCATGGTGGTCGTCGAGGCCAAGCACATGTGCATGCAGATGAGGGGTGTGGAGAAGCAAAACTCCATCACCACCACCTCGGCCTACAGCGGCGTGTTCGAGGCCATGAAGGTGCGCGAGGAATTCATGAGCCTCCTGAGAGGCGAGTCGAAACGCATCTGAGCCGACGGCAACGCCAAATGGGCTTTACGACAACAGCAGGCGGGCATGATTTCAACCGAAAACAGACATCAACAGCATAAAACATAAAGAAAGAACATAACATGAAAAAGACAAAATGGATAACCCTCCTGATGGGTTTTTGCGCCTTGATGGCGATGACCTCATGTCTCGATGACCACTCGGACGACGGACTGACTGACGCACAGGTGAAGCAAGCTATGCAAACCATGAAGGGAGACTACACGGGAACCCTCAAATGGCGCGCGTCAACCTCAAACGACTATGACAGCCTGAACAACGTGCACTGGACCGTGAACGACACGGCCATGATTATCCATGACTTCCCCGTCAGCTCGCTGGCAGCCGGCGTGGTGGACGGCGAAATCAACGACTCACTGCGCAACGCCATGAAGGCCGCGCCCATGCAAGAGCTCACCTGCGGCATATCCTTCTACAACACGAAGGACTTCCTGTCACCCTACTGCGTGATGAACATCATGCCATACAGTGTCGTCATCAAGGACGCGGAAATCAACACACACCTCTATGACCTGAAGGTCAACTTCCTCAACATGAACAGCAACTCCATGGGCTACTTCAACGCTGAGAAGAAAGCCATGGAACTCTACATGCGCACCTACAACTTGCAGGTCAACGACCAGACGCAGAAGGGCAACTACACCATCGTCTACTACCAGCTCATGTCAAACAACCAATAGCCATGACGAAGTTCATCTCCTGGAATGTCAATGGGCTCAGAGCCTGCATGAAGCCCGACCCAGAGAAAAACCGACCGGGTTTCGAGGCCGTCTTCCGCGCGCTCGACGCCGACTTCTTCTGCCTCAACGAGACGAAGATGCAGGCCGGCCAGCTTGACTTGAGCTTCGACGGCTATGAGAGCTACTGGAACTACGCCGACCGCAAGGGCTACAGCGGCACGGCCATCTTCACCAGGCTACATCCGATCAACGTGAGCTATGGCATGGGCATCGACGAGCACGACCATGAGGGACGCGTCATCACATTGGAGATGCCCACGTTCTTCCTGGTGAGCGTGTACACGCCCAACTCGCAAAACGCCAACGAGGGGGAGACAAAGCCTCGCCGCCTGCCCTACCGCATGCGCTGGGAAGACGACTTCCGTGACTACCTGTTGTCACTCGACAAGAAGAAGCCTGTCATCGTCTGCGGCGACATGAACGTGGCTCACGAGGAGATGGACCTGAAAAATCCCAAGACCAACCGCAACAACGCGGGCTTCACGGATGAGGAGCGCGCCAAGATGGACCAGTTGCTGGGCAGCGGTTTCATCGACACCTTCCGCTACTTGCACCCCGACGAGGTCACTTACAGTTGGTGGAGCTACCGCTTCCGCTCACGCGAGAAGAACGCCGGTTGGCGCATCGACTACTTTCTCGTCTCAGAGAGGTTGAAAGACCGCATCACCGACGCCAATATCCTGACCGACGTCATGGGCAGCGACCACTGTCCTGTCGGACTGGAACTCAACGTGTAAAGCGTCTCGGCACATCTCCCTGGCACAAACGAACAGAGGGTTGCATCAACAACATCAGTTGGCGCAACCCTCTGTTCGTTTGCGTATGGCGCATCGACTGGCGGTCAGCCTTCCGCTTGCGACACTGCCTTGCCTCACTTGCCGGGTATCGGCTTATAGGGCGGCATCCTGATGCTGTCGAGCGAGGTGCCTTCAGAGAAGACGTCGAGGTCTACCGGACGGTTTATGCCGTCGATGACACCCTGGTCCGTGTGCTGCCAGATGTCATGCCGGCCTTGGCCGGCCACCACAGGCTTGCGGACGTCATAATGGGACAGAAACAAACGGTAAGCGTTGAAACGAGGAGCTAAGTGGGCGTTGTAGAACTTAGCGTAACTGTAGATGATGGGCTTGCAGAGATAATGGCTCTCCACCAAACGGATGAAAGCAGCCAGACTGTCTTGCAGTTGCTGACGTGTCCATCCTGTCACACCATCCTCCTCCACATCGACCATCGGCACGACATCTTGCGCCTTGCGGTCTACGAGGCGATAGAAATTGCGAAACTGCTGAGCGACGGCGCTGCCCGACGTGAGGTAGTGATAAGAGCCCACAGCTATGCCAACAGCCTTTGCCCCCTTAACATTTTGGGCATACGACTTGTCTACGAAGGTGGCTCCCTCTGTGGCTTTCACATAAACGAACTGCACCGCGGGGTCCTCGCCCACCTTCTGCCAGTCAATGGCGCCTTGATGATGAGACACGTCCAGACCGTCATACGTCTGCTGCAAGTGGGGGTTGGGGTCTCCCAATATGGCCATGCCCGTGTCGGTGAAACCCCAGTTGCCAGCCCATTGCATCAGTTTCTCCGGGCAGAAAATAGCCAACATGAGAAACGCGAGGATGACTACCGACAACGCCACGCCCCCGAAAGTGAGCAACCGATGCCACAACTTGCGGCGACGCTTACGCCGAAGGTGTTCCTCATAACTGTGGTGGTGATGATGACTATGATGATGGTGAACTTGCTCTTCCATGACATTTCCTTTTCGGTGAGACGTAAAAACTATCAATATTCAAACTTCTGGTAGACCCTGACAGGCACCCTGCGGCCTTGATGACGGCCCGGTTCCCAGCGTGGCATACCCTTTACGATGGACACGGCATGGCGGTCTGCGATGGGACTGACAGGCGACACCACATGCACATCGCATACATATCCCTCCTTGTCGACGACAAAGGCCACGATGGCCTCGCCATGCGCCGTGGAGTCTTGCGAGCGGTCAAAAAGGCCTATGGACGAGAGGTAACGCGTCAGTCCCTGACGACCGCCCGTGAAGGTCGGCATCTGCTCCACCTTATCATAAATGGTGTCGCCTTGCCAAGTCTGACGCATGGAGTTGAAGAAAGGCTGGCGCTCGCCTTCCTTGCGCCCTATCAGTCGCTTGGCCTCGCGTGTCAACAGGTTGGTCATGGAACGCACGGGCAAGGTGCGCTCGTAGAAAAACGACTCATCATCAGTGGCACACGCGATGTGAAGGCCCACCTGTTGGGTCTTGCCGTCTATCCAGGCTCCGTCGACATCGGCCTTGCGAAGGCCATAGAAGTGGTTGTCATCGAGTTGTTCGAACACGATGTTGTAGCTATCCTCGTCAAGATGATTGAGCCGGCCCACTCGCAACAGGTCCTCGGTTTGCAACACACGACCTTCCTGGAGGTCAAAGGTCAGGATGCGATAAAGGTCGCGCTTGGCGATTGGCGACAAGGCTCCGGGCGACACCACTTGCCGAACCTCAACGCTAATCCACTGACGCGGTTGGTAAGCCTTCACACGGACGATGGTCGTAACGTAACAGAAGCGACGGTCATCGGGCAAAAATTCCAATTGGCCGGTGACTGGATGGCCCAAGCGTCGTTTGTATTCGTCGTAAGCCTTTTGGCCATCGGCCATGGGCACGGCGAACAACAAGGAGTCGAGCGCGGCCT
>DAIOEQ010000131.1:4531-6284 GCA_036746215.1 Prevotella sp. | reverse complement strand
GTTTATTTCACCTCTTTATAGCGCACGTCGATGATGCGGGCGAAGTTCTTGTATTCCCACACGCGGTCTTTGCCGTTGGCCTGGTCTTTCTTGAGGCTCAACTGCAAGCCGCCGTCGCCCACTTTGTAGAACCGGAGAATGCCACCGTTGTTGTCGGCAGCCGACGAGTCGTAGGAGCCAATGATGAGGTCGTTTTGGCGGTCGAGGTATATCTGCTTCGTGGCGGCGTCGAGCTTGCCAAGGAAGCTTTGGCTTATGTATGATCCAGTGCCCCAAGGCTCATCGTAGCGATTGAACTTGAGCATGGTCACCTCCTCATTGGATGGCAGTTCCATTTCAGCCGTTGCCTTCGTGGCGAGGTTGTACGAGTAGACCTTGTTCTTGTAGGCGTAGTATATCACGGCGTATTGCGAACTTGCCGCGTAGCATGTGGCCTTGTCGAAGTCGGGAGCCTGTATGTCGTTGTAGGCGTCAAGTTGCTTAAACTCGTCGGTGAGCACGCTTATGGCGTAAACATGCCGCTTGTTGCCGTCCTTCATCACGCAATAGACCGTGCCCGACGACTGCGCCGTGTTTATCATGCAAACGAGGTCCATGCCCGTTTGGTAGCTGAACTTCTTGCCATCGGTGGGGTCGGTGAGCGGCGTGCACTTCTGCGTCAGTCCGGCCGGGTCGTTGGTAGCCGCGCCCTTGCTGCTCCATCCAATGAACCGCTTGTGGTCGGTGTCGTAGAGCAAGGCGCAACCGTAGTCGCCGAGCGCGTCGAAGCGCAGGTCGGTCACGCCTACGTATGGCGACACCTTGTATTCTGGGTCCGCGCCACGCGTTGACGTGTTGATGGGATACTCGAACGCCGCCGACATGTTGGTCGAGTTATAGTTGTAGGCGTAGGCGTTGCCCTCGCTCGACACGCAGATGGCGGCGTTGGGACGACCGTATGTCATGTATGGCACGGTGACATGGTTTACGATGTGGTCGCTGGTCTTGGTCAGGAACTGGTTGGCCTTGAACTCGTCGGCAAGCGTCAGCTCGCCCAGCTCGCCATAGGCGTTGGCGTCTGCCGTGGGCACGACATAGGCATCGGTCTTTGAGAACATGAATATGCTGCTGAATCCGCCGTATGTGCGCACATATCCTATCTTCGTGGCGTGATACATAGGCGGCACGTCGTCGGCAGTGGGCAGCACGTTGTAGGCCGGCATGATGCGGTCGAGCGATATTTGCGACAGCATGTCCATGCGCACTTTCTCGTCGCTGCCCTCGTTGCACAGCACGAGCCATCCCTCCGATGTGATGGTCGTGGCGCGCACGTCAAACGGCTTGATGGTCTGCACGCCCGTGCGGTTGTCGGTCACGGCAAAGTAGCAGTTGTTGGTGCCGGCGCTCATCTCCGCCAGTATGTGCAGGTCTTTCTGGTCGCCCAATTTCACCCATTTGCCCTCTGAGTTCTTGCGCATGTAGACAAACGAGTAGTTGGAGTTGTCAGCTTTCACGTCGCCGTCGATAGATGACGTGATGACTGGTTTCAAGTCAACATACTCGGCGTTGGCAAGCACTGATGTCAAGGTCGGTATGTTGTCTATCGTGATGGTGTTTTCTTCGCTGTAAGTGTAGTTGCCCTTGTCCTCGGCGCACGACGCGAGCGCGAGGGCGGCGCACAGTGCGGCGGTGGGCATCAACTTGAATATGGAGTTTTTCATCATTCTTTGGTTTTTTGTTGGTTTGCGGTCACGTTGTCATAGTTCACCTTGTA
>DAIOEQ010000131.1:0-4518 GCA_036746215.1 Prevotella sp. | reverse complement strand
GCTGCATGTAGCTGCCGTCATCCTCGAGCTTCGGCGTGCCAGCGTCGGCGAGCCTTTGCAGCTCTTTCTGCAATTCGCGTGCGTAGAAAGGCATGCGCCCTGTGCTTATGCGGCCTGTGGCCCATTCCCAGTCGTCGGTGGTGAAGCTGAAGAAGTCGTTGATGAACACGTATTTAGCCGCCGTCCAGTTGCCGAAGTAGGTGTTGGCGTTTACCTGTCCCCAGCGGCTTGGCTGCTTGTATATCTCGCTGATGAAGAACGAGAATCGTGAGCCGTCCATCTTCTTGGCCGTGGTGTTGGACCACACGTTCGACGAGCGGTAGGTGTCGAGCACCTGGAAGTTGTCGTTGGGTTCGAGCTTCAGGCAGAGTATTTGCTCCTTGTCTTTTATGTTTTGGCTGCGCAGGAACCTCACGCCAAACGTGGCCGTGCTCTGTCCGGCCTTTATCTTCAGGGTGTCGAGGTGATGCGGCACGCGCGGTCGTAGTCGACCACGTTGCCCATCAGCTGCACGGTGGCCTTGAAGGTGAGGCTCTCCACCTTTTGGCTCACGCCCACAAACGAGTATGTGGTGGAGTTGGAGTAGCCCACGGCACCGTTGGCCGATGAGTATGACTGTACCTGGAAATATATCTTAGCGTCGTCCAAGTCATAAAGGTCGATGGTTTCATGCTTGCATGAGGCGAGCACACCCACCAGGACCAGCAACGACAATAGCCATTTGTTTCTCATTTTTGTCTTGTTTGTTTTATTGTGATGCGGGAAGGCCGCATCTTGTTGTTTACATATATGAAATGCATTGACACTTACCGGTTGTCAAGCTCGCTGCTTGGCAGTGGCGCCACGAATCGCTTCTCCTTCTCGGCGTCGGTGGCCTTGTCTTCGTAGCTGTATGTGGCCGGAATGAACGGTGGCCATCCCGGGTCAACCATCACCGCTATTTCCTTGCGTCCGTTGTAGTCGTTGTCGAATCCCATGTTGCGACGCTTGAAGTAGAAGAACTTCTGTCCCTCGCCCACGAACTCGCGTATGTACTCAAGCGTGAGGAATTTCCAGAATGTCTTCTCGGCGGTCGACGTGGGGTATCCAGCGAGTCCACGGTTAGCGCGCATGGTGTTCAGGTAGTTCCACGCGCCGGCCTGGTCGCCATCGCGCATGAGGCACTCTGCGGCTATGTAGTAGGCTTCGCTGAGCTTTATGAGCGAGCAGAACGTGCCATAGAACTTCTGCGCCTGCAGCACTCCGCTCTCGTCTTCCTTGTTGTTCTCCGCGTCGCTCTTGCCCGCGTCGTTGATGTCCTTGAACTTGGTGAGCTTCAGCGATGCCTGTCCTTCGAGCGTCTGTCCCAGTTCCCACTGCGACTTGTAGCGTATGTCCTCGCCGTCGCCGCTGCCGAACAGTTTGGCATCGACATATCCTGAGCGTGGTATGAGCAGTCCGGTGCCGGTGTTGCTGCCGCCGAAGGTGCCGTCGTAGATCAGTCCGCGATCCTTGTCGTAGTAGCCGAAGAGCACTTCGGTCGAGAACATGCGGTCGGGGTCATTGTAGTTGCCGAGCAACTTCGACTTGTCCACCGTGGGGAAGAACTCCTTGACCTTGGGGTCGTCGGTGAGCTTGCGTGCCTCGGCCAGCGCGTTCTCCGTGTCGTCGCCCCACAGGTAGGCGCGCGCGGCGAGGAGCACTGTGGCGTAGTAGTTGAGCCTCAGCTGGCGGTAGCGCATGGAGTTGTCGAGGTTCACCTCGTCGTACTCGGCGCGTGGCCCCTCGGTGGTCACGGGGTCTGAGTCGATGAGCAGGCTCTCTGCCTCTTTCAGGTCGCGAAGGATGTAGTCGTTGAGGACCGTCTTGGCGTTGAGCACGGGCAGTATCTGCGGGTCGGTGCTCTCATTGTAAGGCACTCCGCGCCCCTCTGGGTCCTTGCTGTATATTGGCCCGAACCAGCGCAGCATGTCGAAGTGTATCATGGCGCGCGCGGCAAGCATCTCGCCCTTGAGCATGCGATACTCGCCTGTTGGCAGCACCTTGTTGCCGGTGGCGTCGTCCTCGATGTTTTTCAGCACCACGTTGATGTTCATTATCGTGGAGTAGGCGGCGTTCCATGTCGAGCTGAGCACGGCGTCGACACCGTCTTCCGTGTAGTCCCATTCGGTGAGCGCGCGCAGATACTTGTAGTAACTTCCTTGGTTGCTCTGTTCCACGGTGTAGTACTGCCCGAGGATGTCGAGGTCGCCGTATGACAGCGTCTTGCCGTAGAGCGAAGAGCTTGACATGCGGTTGTACACGCCGTTCACGGCGGCGTAGAATCCGTCCTTGGTAGAGAACTGCTGTTGCTCGCTCTGCTTGTCGTTGGGTTGAGTGTCGAGCCAGTCGGTGCATGAGCTGAACATACCGCAGATCGCCACCGACAGTGTTATGATATATTTGCTGAGTTTCATGATTGTTCGGTTTATGTTAGAGAGTTAGTGATAGCGCGAACGACACGCTGCGCGCGTAGGGGTATGACGTGCCTCGCTCTTGCTTGATTGACGAAAGGCGGAAGATGTCGTTCATGTATGCGTTGAGACGTATGGAGCTCATGCCGCAGCGGCGCGCCAGCTCGGGCGAGAACTCGTAGCCCACGCGCAGCGACTCGAGCGACCAAGAGTTGTCTCTCTGCACGAATCGCGACGACATTGGCGTCGACACGGAGTTGGCTATGTTCTTGAACTGCGCGTGGTCGCCTGGCTTCTGCCAGCGGTCGTAGAGGGCGCGCTTGTCCTGGTTGTAGATGAGCGAGCCCGTGCTGATGTTCTCCACCTTGTTGAAGAGCACGGAGTTGAACGAGTAACCACCCACGCGGTAGCGGAAGTCGGCGCTCACGGAGAGACCCTTCCACGAGAACGACGAGCCGAGCACGCCCTCTATCGTAGGACGGCTGTTGCCCACGATGACCTCGTCGTCGTAAGAGAAGTCGTAGGTCAGTTCGCCGTTCTTCTTGATGAATATCTCTCTACCAGTGGCCGGGTCGATGCCAGCCGAGCGCACCACCCAGATGTCGTCGGTGCTGGCTCCGTCGTAGTAGCGCTTGGTGGAGCGGTTGGCGCCCTCGCGCTCCTTGGAGTTGAACGACTCGAGCTTGTTGCCTATGCCCGACAGCTTGGTGGTGCCGGTGCGCACCGTTCCGCGCACGTTCCACCACAGGCGATCCTTGATGTGGCGCAGTATGTAGTAAGTGGCTTGTCCGGTGAATCCCTTTGATGTCTGCTTGCCGAAGTTCTTGTATATCTGGTTGCCCGTGGCACCCGACGAGGCCGGCATGTCGATGGTGATGAGCAGCGGGTCGGTGGTCTTGTAATAGTAGTCGCCCACGAGTTTCAGGCGGTCGTTGAGTATGGTTATGTCGAAACCCACGTTGCGGTCGATGGTTGTCTGCCACTCAAGGTCGGGGTTGCCGAGCTGAGCCAGCGACGTGGTCATCCCGAAGTAGTTGAACGAGTTGAAGTTGTAGCGGAACGTGGTGAGCGTTGCCGACGACGAGAAGTTCTGGTTGCCTGGGTTACCGATCGAGGCGCGCAGCTTCAGGTATGTGATGCCGAGCCCCTTCAGCCCTTCCTTGATGAATTTCTCGTTGTGGAGGTTCCACGCCAGTCCCACGGCCCACGTGCCGACGTAGTGCTTGCTGCGTCCGAACACCGACGAGCCGTTGACACGATAGCTGAAGTCGAGCAGGTAGCGGTTGTCGTAAGAGTAGTTGCCTATGGCGTAAGCGCTGACGGCGCGGTTTATGGTCTCGCTGTATCCAGGCTTGCCGCCTTCGGGGTAGCCATTGGCGAATGAAGGCAGGTCGTAGTCGCCCACGGGGAATCCCACGGCCGAGTAGCCGTTGTACGTGCTGTTGGTCTGCGAGAGGTATCCGCCCAGTGCCACGTTGAACATGTGTACGTCGGCAAGCACCTTGGCCCATGTCATGGTGAGCTCGCCCTCATACTTGTTGGTCTTGGTCTGTCCCCAGCTGTATGATCCGCGCTTGGTGTACTCGGTCTCGTAGTAGGTCGTGGAACGAGGCGAGTAGAAGGTCTTGTTTTCGCTGTTGGTGTGCGTGAAGCCAAGGCGCGCGCGTATCTTCATTTCCTGTATAGGGGTGTATTCGGCCACGAACTTGTCAGACAGCGAGAAGCCTCCGCTCTTGCTGTAGCTGTTGAGCGAAGCGTCGTAGAGTGGGTTGGCGGCCTTGATGTCGTCGTTGTATTCGAGCCATCGCTCCACCTCGCCGTTCTCGTTGCGCTTGGTGTAATAAGGGTTGGCGTTGGCGTACGACGAGAAGCTCACCATGGGGTTCTGGCTGTCGGTGTTGTCGAGCGAGAACTTGTTGCTGAACTGCAACTTGTTCAAGCGGTATGTGAGGTCTATGTTGCCGCTTATGTTGTCGCGTTTGGAGTTTTTCATGATACCGGTGATGCCGTTGTAGGAGAATCCCAGCCCGAAGGTGAACGCGCCCTCGCCGCCCTCGGCATATATGGAGTGGCGGTGGTTGAGCCC
>DAIOEQ010000130.1:1934-6321 GCA_036746215.1 Prevotella sp. | reverse complement strand
CCTGCTTGGAATGGCGCAAGAATTTGAAAAACACCCCAACAGGGAATTGCTGAAAGGCAAGGTTGTGGCCACCCTCTTTTTTGAACCGTCGACCCGCACGCAGCTCAGTTTCCAAACCGCCGCCAACCGCCTGGGCGCCCGCGTCATCGGTTTCTCTGACGCCAAGACCTCAAGCACGACCAAAGGCGAGACGCTCAAGGACACAATCCTCATGGTGAGCAACTATGCCGACGTCATCGTCATGCGCCACTACATCGAGGGCGCAGCCCAATATGCCAGCGAGGTGGCGCCTGTGCCCATCGTCAATGCGGGCGACGGCGCGCACATGCATCCTTCCCAATGTATGTTGGACCTCTACTCCATCTACAAGACCCAAGGCACCTTGGAAAACCTGAACATCTACTTGGTTGGCGATCTCAAATACGGACGCACTGTCCACTCCCTCATCACGGCCATGCGCCACTTCCACCCCATCTTCCATTTCATAGCCCCAGAGGAGCTCGCCATGCCCGACGAGTACAAGCTCTATTGTGACCAGCATGGCATCGAATACCACGAGCACACCAAGTTTGACGAAGAGGTCATTGCCAACGCCGACATCCTCTACATGACCCGCGTGCAGAAAGAGCGTTTCTCCGACTTGATGGAGTATGAGCGCGTCAAGAATGTATACATCCTGCGCAACAGCATGCTGGGCAAAGCCAAGCCCAACATGAAAATACTGCACCCGCTGCCACGCGTGAACGAGATTGCCTACGACGTGGACGACAACCCACACGCCTACTACATCCAGCAGGCCAAGAACGGCCTCTACGCCCGCGAAGCCATTTTCTGCTATTGCCTGGGCATCAGCCTTGACGATGTGAAGAACGACACGACCATCATCGGATAGCGGAATCAACACACCTAACAACAAATCAAATCATCATGGGAAAGAGAGAATTGCAAGTGGCCGCCATTGAAAACGGCACTGTCATCGACCACATACCCGCAGAAAAAACATACCAAGTGGCCCGTTTGCTCGACCTCGACCACCTTGACGCCCAGGTCACCATCGGCTACAACTTGCCCTCCAAGAAAATCGGCCGGAAGGGCATCATCAAGATTGCCAACAAGTATTTCACCGACGAGGAAATCAGCCAGTTGTCGGTCATCGCGCCGAAAATCGTGCTTAACGTCATCCGCAACTACGAAGTGGTGGAGAAACGCACCATCGAAACGCCCGACGAGCTGCATGGCATCGTGAAATGCAACAACCCCAAATGCATCACCAACAATGAGCCGATGTCTACCTTCTTCACCATTGTCGACAAGGAACGAGGCATCCTCAAATGTCACTACTGCGACAAGGAACAAGACATGAACCATGTGGAGCTTGTCTGAAAGACACCCTGTAAGCCCAAAATTCATCATTAACATAACATCAACACAAATGGAAAGAGATTCTGAAATCTTCAACCTTATCGAGCAAGAACACCAGCGCCAACTGAGAGGCATGGAGCTCATCGCGTCAGAGAACTTCGTCAGCGACGAGGTGATGCAAGCCATGGGTAGCTACCTCACCAACAAGTATGCCGAGGGACTGCCAGGCAAGCGCTACTACGGCGGATGCCAAATCGTGGACCAAGTGGAGAACATCGCCATCGAGCGTGTCAAGAAACTGTTCGACGCCGAGTTTGCCAACGTGCAACCCCACTCTGGCGCCCAGGCTAACCAGGCCGTGCTGCTCGCCGTGTTGAAACCCGGCGACACCTTCATGGGTCTTGACCTCGACCAGGGCGGCCACCTCTCCCACGGCAGCGAGGTCAACACCTCAGGCGTCCTCTACCACCACATCGGCTACACGCTGAACCGCGAGACAGGCCGCGTGGACTACGACGAGATGGAACGCTTGGCCCTGGAGCACAAGCCCAAGCTGATCATCGGCGGCGGATCGGCCTACAGCCGCGAATGGGACTACGAGCGCATGCGCAAGATCGCCGATGAGGTGGGCGCACTCTTGATGATTGACATGGCCCACCCCGCAGGCCTCATCGCCGCCGGACTGCTGAAGAACCCCGTGAAGTACGCGCACATCGTCACCACAACGACCCACAAGACCCTGCGTGGCCCACGTGGCGGCGTGATTCTCCTGGGCAAGGACTTTGACAATCCTTGGGGACTGACCACCAAGAAGGGCGTGGTCAAGAAGATGAGCCAGCTGATCAACAGCGCAGTCTTCCCCGGCAACCAAGGCGGACCGTTGGAGCACGTTATCGCCGCCAAGGCCGTCGGCTTCGGCGAGAACCTGAAGCCCTCATGGATTGAATATGCCAAGCAGGTGAAGGCTAACGCCGCCACATTGGCACAGGACCTGATGGACCTGGGATACGACATCGTCAGCGGCGGCACGGACAACCACTCCATGCTGCTCGACCTGCGCCGCAAGTATCCAGACCTGACGGGCAAGGTGGCCGAGAACGCTCTCGTGGCTGCCGACATCACCGTGAACAAGAACAAGGTGCCTTATGACGAGCGCAGCGCCTTCCAGACATCGGGCATCCGCTTGGGCACAGCCGCCATGACCACACGCGGCGCGAAGGAAGACATGATGCACCTCATCGCCAACCTCATCGACGAGGTGCTCGCCGACCCGGAGAACGAGCAGGTCATCAAACGCGTCAAGGAGAAAGTCAACGAGACCATGAAGGCTTATCCCTTGTTTGCCTATTAAGCAAGAGAACCCTCTTAACAATATCCGCAATACAAGTCACTTGTCAGGGGAAGCGAAACCCCTGACAAGTGATTTTCATTAGCAAACGGCACGAAATGCCGCCTTACACAAACACCAAGACATTGAAACAACATTTCCTGATTTTCGCCTTTCTGTTGCTCGCCCAACCAGGCGCCATGGCACAGACCCCCATCGCCAACCGCGTGAAAGCAGTCGTCAAGAACCTGCCAGCACAGGCGCAAGTCGTGGCCAAATACACTGACAACCAGCGCCATTGTCTCTACTATACATTGCGCAACCGATTGTATCGCTACGACGTGAAGACTAACAAACGTGAGGAAATTGCGTTTTCCCAAAATCCCTATTCTTCCATCATCACCACCTGGCTCAGTGCGGACGGCAACGCGTTTTTCATTGCCATCGACCGCAAGGACTTGGTGTCATTCTACCTTGACAACGGACAAGAGCTATGGGCCATCGACTCACACACCAAGCGCCCCAAGCGAATCGGCGTTGGCTTTTCCATCTCGCATTCGGGCGAAAAGATTACCATCAAGCGTGCCACACGTTGCATCAACCCGCAAGCAGCGCAAAGCAGGCAGCATTGGATGGTTTGCGACCACCATTATGACGGAAACGGAACGCCATTGGGAAAAGGCGAGGAATATAAGTTGAAATGACGCTTCCACCCAAAGGTGTGTCCTAAAAATAACCGTCATAACAAAATAAATATGTGACGCGGGGGCGTTTTGTCATTCCTTTTCCGAAAAACACATATCTCCAGCATCACCCATCTGGAAAAAAGACCTATTTGACCGTGATGTGGAAACAACCTTGGTGCACCTCATACTTCACATAACACCGCCCCTGTTCGCGCATGTCGCGCAGGACCTCCGCCAACACCCACTTCAACGTGTCGTTGCGCACCGCCCGACGCCGCTCGCCAGGAGCCTCAACCGTCTTATAACGATTGTAGCACACGTCGAATGTAGTGCCATAAAGATGGCAACTGTTCTGCGTGGCATTGCTGTTCTTGCCACGCAAACTCTCCACGTCAGCCTTCGAACGGAGCACGCTGGTCACAATTATCTTATGAAGGGGAATGCCCTTGATCTGCAAGCTGTCGAAGAAAGAGTGTCCGACATCCTGCAACAACACCGAAGCCTTGGGCACCAAATAAGGAATGCTGTTGCGCAAGCGGTCCACATGAAAATACTGGTTGCTACCCACATAGACCAGCTCCGACTTTCTCTTTTCAGCGTCCTCGCGGTCAAGGACTGGCTTCACCCCATATTTTTGGGCGGCCAAGAGTTGCACGTCATTTTGGTCAGGGAAAGACAACGAGAAGCCAGGAACACTGAAAATGCGGTTCTTCACAAGCGTGCCATCCGCCTTGAAAAAGCGAGATTCAGCCTTTGTCGTATCACTTGAAGGAATTCCGACAACCGACTGAGCAACAACTCTTTTATCATCATTTGTATTCTCAGACTTTTCACTATTGGGGGAGTCTTTCGCCTCCGCGTCCTCCACACTTGCCGAATCGGCCCTGTCAGCCCGGCCATCGTCACCGGCCACAGACGGGAAGACGCAACGCACCAACGCCAAGACAAGCGTGACAGCAAGGAAAGAAGCGATGTATTTAGATTTCTTTATTTTCATTTCACATGCAAATTT
>DAIOEQ010000130.1:0-1910 GCA_036746215.1 Prevotella sp. | reverse complement strand
CGCGTGGTATTTCACATAATTATCGTAAATTTGCAGCGTATTTTAAGACACAAAAAGAAAGAATATTGACAGAGAAGCATATCGTGATTGAGGACGTCGACCCCGTGGTGTTTTACGGCGTCAACAATGGCCATCTCCAAATGGTCAAGTCACTATACCCCAAGTTGCGCATCGTGGCACGTGACAACGTGATACGCGTGTTGGGCGATGAGGATGAAATGGCCCGCATCGAACGCGACCTGGAGACCATGCGCCAGCATGTGGTGAAGTACAACACCATCAACGACGAAGACATCCTTGACATCGTGAAAGGGCAACCGACAAAGGCGGACGGCGTCAAGGGCGTGTTGGTCTACAGCGTGAGCGGGCGCCCCATCAAGAGCCGCTCGGAGAACCAACAACAGCTCATCGACGCCTTCGGCAAAAACGACATGATCTTCGCCGTGGGTCCCGCGGGAACGGGCAAGACCTACCTCAGCATCGCCCTCGCCGTCAAGGCCCTCAAGGAGAAAGAGGTCAAGAAGATTATCCTAAGCCGCCCCGCAGTGGAGGCAGGCGAGAAGTTAGGATTCCTGCCTGGAGACATGAAAGACAAGATAGATCCCTACTTGCAGCCCCTCTACGATGCCTTGGAAGACATGCTGCCCGCAAGTCGACTGCAGGACATGATGGACAAGCACATCATACAGATCGCCCCGTTGGCTTTCATGCGCGGCCGCACGCTCAGCGACGCCGTTGTCATCCTCGACGAGGCGCAAAACACCACCACTGCGCAAATCAGGATGTTCCTCACTCGCATGGGTTGGAACACCAAAATGATTATCACGGGCGACATGACCCAGATAGACCTGCCACGCGGACAAAAGAGCGGTCTGAAAGAAGCGTTGGGGATATTGTCGGGCATCGAGGGAATCTCGGTGGTCAACCTGACGCAGAAAGACATTGTACGCCACAAGCTCGTGACGCGCATCGTCAACGCCTACGCGGCCCACGACAAACGACAGGACACGAAAAGCGACCACACCCCACGACAAACGGACACGCCCCAAACGGAGGCTTGAGAAAGAGAGTAAAGCTTATAAATAATCCAATTATGAAAGCATTAACAAAGACCAATTTCCATTTTGATGGACAGAAGAGTGTTTACCATGGCAAAGTGCGCGATGTCTATGACATCAACGACGACCTTATCGTGATGGTCGCCACCGACCGCATCTCCGCATTCGACGTTGTGTTGCCAAAGGGCATCCCATTCAAGGGCCAGGTGCTCAACCAGATTGCAGCCAAGTTCCTCGATTCCACAAGTGACATCTGCCCCAACTGGAAGTTGGCCACTCCTGACCCCATGGTGACCGTGGGCTTGAAGTGTGAGGGCTTCCGTGTGGAGATGATCATCCGCTCCATCCTCACCGGATCGGCTTGGAGAGCCTACAAGGACGGTTGCCGCGAACTGTGCGGCGTGAAGTTGCCTGACGGCATGAAAGAGAACGAGCGCTTCCCCGAGCCCATCATCACCCCGACGACCAAGGCCGACGAGGGACATGACATGAACATCTCGCGCGAGGAGATCATCAAGCAGGGCATCGTGTCGGCTGAGGACTATGCTGTCATCGAGGACTGGACCCGCAAACTCTTCGCACGCGGACAGGAAATCGCCGCCAAGCGCGGCCTCATCCTCGTGGACACCAAGTATGAGTTTGGAAAGCGCAACGGCAAGCTTTACCTCATCGACGAGATCCACACGCCCGACTCAAGCCGCTACTTCTATGCCGACGGCTATGAGGAAAAATTGGCTAAAGGATTGCCTCAGCGTCAATTGTCAAAAGAGTTTGTGCGTCAATGGCTTATCGAGCGCGGCTTCATGAACCAGCCCGGTGAGAAGATGCCCGAGATCACCGACGAATATGCCC
>DAIOEQ010000129.1:0-6334 GCA_036746215.1 Prevotella sp. | reverse complement strand
TTGGCCATGATGTACATGGGGTGGGCGAAGGGCGCGGCGGTGGAGTGGGAGCCCCGTGGGCTGTCATGGGATGATGTGGGCATGATGATGAAAAGTGTCGGTCGGCGACAAAGTTACAAAAAGTTTTCAAACATTATCCCGAAACCCTTTGCTTTTTCCCGCCCTTTGCTTACCTTTGCACAGAAATAGGCGCGCCACACGCGGCACGCCCTCTAAAACCTACCTAATAGCATATGACCCCTAACAACACACGTCTCTACTCGGCCATCCTCCTGGCGGGATGCGGACTGAACGCCGCCGCCCAGTCGCAGCGCCCCAACATCGTGTGGATCATCACCGACGACCATGCGTTCCAGACCATCTCAGCCTATGGCAGCGAGGTGTCGAAACTGGCGCCCACGCCCCACATCGACCGCCTGGCCAAGGAGGGCGTCCGCTTCGATGACGCCTTTGTGGAAAACTCACTCTCCACCCCGGCGCGCGCCTGCCTGCTCACCGGCCTCTACAGCCACCAAAGCGGCCAGCGCACCCTCGACAAGGGCATCGACACCACCAAGACGTTCGTCTCGGAGCTCCTCCACGACGCGGGCTACCAGACGGCCGTCGTCGGCAAGTGGCACATGCAGTGCCGCCCCAAGGGCTTCGACTTCTTCCGCATCTTCTGGAACCAGGGCGACTACTACAACCCCGCGTTCCTCTCTCACGACTCCGGGGGCAAGTATGTCCGCGAGCAAGGCTACGCCACGGACCTCGTCACCGAGCACGCCGTGGAGTTTCTCAACAGCCGCGACAAGCAGAAGCCCTTCTTCCTCCTCGTGGAGCACAAGGCGCCCCACCGCACGTGGATGCCCGACCTCAAGTATCTCGGCTTCTACGACAAGATCACGTTCCCCCTGCCCCCCACCTTCTGGGACGACTACGCCACACGCGGCACCTGCGCCAAGCAGCAGGAGATGAGCATCGCCAAGCACATGCAGCTCGCTTACGACAACAAGGTCTATGAGCTCGACAGCACCATGCGCAAGTGGGGACTGGCCCGCATGGACGACCTGCAGAAAAAGGCATGGGACGCCTACTACGCCCCGCGCAACCAGGCCATGCTCCAGGCCAACCTCTCCGACAGCGCGCTGGCCGTCTGGAAATACCAGCGATACATGCACGACTACCTCTCCGTCATCCACTCCGTCGATGAGAGCGTGGGCGACATCTACGAGTATCTCGAGCGCAACGGGCTGCTCGACAACACCATCCTCGTCTACTGCTCCGACCAGGGCTTCTACATGGGCGAGCACGGGTGGTTTGACAAGCGGTTCATGTATGAGGAGAGCCTCCGCACGCCTCTCATCGTGCGCTATCCCAAGGCCATCAAGCCAGGCACGGTGGAGAAACGCCTCGTGCAGAACATCGACTTCGCGCCCACCATGCTCGACGCCGCCGGCGTGAGCAAGCCCGAAGACATGTCGGGACGCTCGCTCCTCGACCTCTTCGACGGCAACGACAAGGGCTGGAGAAAAGACATCTACTACCACTACTACGACTATCCGGCAGAGCACCACGTGCGCCGTCACGACGGCGTGCGCAATGAGCGCTACAAGCTCATCCACTTCTACGGCGCGCCGATGAAGGGCGACCATGACACTGTCGACTACGAGGAGCTCTACGACATGAAGAAAGACCCGCACGAGCTCAACAACCTCTTCGGAAAGAAGGGATACGAGAAGGTCACGGAGGAACTGCAACAGGCCCTCGCACGGTATCGCAAGAACCTCAAGGTGGACGAGTACTAAGTGGCTGGCGCGCTGTCCCGGCGCACCAACCCACCCAACCGCAATCACTTATTAACCGCATACGACATGCAAACAGCTAACTTAGACAAGATCCTTTCGCAGTTTCTCATCGAAGGACAAGTGGAGACCGTCAAGCCCCTCGGCAACGGCCTCATCAACGACACCTACCGTGTCACCACACAGGGCGCGACGCCCGACTACGTGCTCCAGCGCATCAACAACAGCATATTCACCGATGTCGACCTCCTGCAACACAACATCGAGGCCGTCACCGCACACATACGCCGCAAGCTCGAGGAGGCCCACACCGACGACATCGACCGCAAGGTGCTGCGCTTCATCCCCACACAAGGGGGCAAGACCTACTATCTCGACCCCGAGGGACGCTACTGGCGAGTGTCGGTCTTCATTCCCGACGCCGTGACCCATGAGCAGGTCAATCCCACCTCGTCGCGCAACGCCGGCAAGGCCTTCGGCGACTTCGAGCGCATGCTCGTCGACATACCCGAGAAGCTCGGAGAGACCATACCCGACTTCCACAACATGGAGCTGCGCGCAAGACAGCTCCAGGAGGCCATCGAGCAAGACAAGGCCGGACGCGTGAAGGGCGTGGCCGACATCATCGAAGACCTGCAACGTGACATGCACGAGATGTGTAAGGCCGAGCGGCTCTACCGCGAGGGCAAGCTGCCCAAGCGCATCTGCCACTGCGACACCAAGGTCAACAACATGATGTATGACAAGCAGGACAACGTGCTCTGCGTCATCGACCTCGACACCGTCATGCCCAGCTTCGTCTTCTCAGACTATGGCGACTTCCTGCGCACGGGCGCCAACTTCACCGCAGAGGATGACCCCGACATGTCGAAGGTGGGTTTCAACGAAGACATCTTCCGTGCGTTCACCGAGGGATACATCTCATCGGCCCATACCTTCCTCACCCCCATCGAGGTGGAGAACCTGCCCTATGCCGTTGCGCTCTTCCCCTTCATGCAAAGCGTGAGGTTCCTGTGGGACTACCTCAGCGGAGACCACTACTGGAAGTGCAAATATCCCGAGCACAACCTGGTGCGCGCACGCAACCAGCAAGCGCTCTATCATCATGTCGTCGACCACTATGACATGATGGACAACTTCATCCGCACGCTCATCGGATAAGCGTGCCCCCATGGCCGCCTGTCTCGCGCCACGCCCAGTGGCGAAAGCCCGAGACAGGCGTTTTTTTACTTTCTCTTTTATCACCCAACGTTCTCACATGAAAAGACAACTCCTCGCCCTCGCGGCCCTGGCCGCCAGCGCCACGGCCCTGGCCCAGCAAGACCCGCTATGGATGCGCCACAGCGCCATCTCGCCCGACGGGTCGCTCATCGCCTTCGCCTACAAGGGCGACATATGGACCGTGCCCACCGCCGGCGGGCAGGCCAAGCAACTCACCACCCACGCCGCCTTCGACAGCTATCCCGTCTGGAGCCCCGACAGCCGCAACATCGCCTTCGCCTCAACGAGAGAGGGGAGCTTCGACGTGTGGCTCATGCCGCGCGAGGGAGGCGAGCCCCGCCGGCTCACCACCAACAGCGGATCGGAGATACCCGTGGCGTTCGCCGATGACGGGCATGTGCTCTTCGAGTCGGCCGTCATGCCCTCGGCGCAGAGCATCTTCTTCACCAGCAGCTCCTTCCCGCAGGTCTATAGCGTCAGCGTGAACGGCGGACGCCCCACGCTCTTCTCCGAGCTCACCATGAAGCACCCCAGCATCAACGCGCAGGGCGACATCATTTACTATGACCAAAAGGGCTACGAGGACGAATGGCGCAAGCACCACACATCGCCCATCGCGCGCGACATCTGGCTCCGCCACGACGGACATTACCGCCAGCTCACCCACTTCGCTGGCGAGGACCGCGACCCGGTGTGGGGCGAGGGCGACACCTATTATTACCTGAGCGAGGAGGATGGCACGTTCAACGTCTACCGCGCCACTGTCGGCGGGCAGGCCAAGCGTCAGCTCACCCACTTCAAGGGCAACCCCGTGCGCTTTCTCACTCGCGCCAACGACGGCACGCTCGCCTTTGGCTACGACGGCGAGCTCTACACCCTGCGCGAGGGACAAGAGCCACACAAGGTGAAGGTCAGCGTCGCAGCCGACCGCACCGACACGGAGCTCAACAGGCAGCTCCGCTACTCGGGCGCCTCGGAGATTGCCGTCTCGCCAAACGGCAAGGAGGTGGCCTTCGTCATGCACGGAGATGTCTATGTGACGAGTGTCGACTACAACACCACCAAGCAAATCACCGACACGCCCGAGCAAGAGCGCTCCATCTCTTTCTCGCCCGACGGACGCAGCATCGCCTATGCCGCCGAGCGCGGCGGACTGTGGCAAATCTACCAAAGCACGCTGAAGAACAAGAAGGAAGACCTCTTCACCTACGCCACCGAGATAGAGGAGGAACAACTCGTGAAGTCGGCCCACACCAGCTTTCAACCCGTCTACAGTCCCGACGGCAAGAGCGTGGCCTTCCTCGAGGACCGCACACGCCTCTGCGCCGTCGACGTGAAGAGCCACCACGTCAGGCAACTCATGGACGGCAAGTACATGTACAGTTACTCCGATGGTGACCAGTGGTTCGAGTGGAGCCCCGACAGCCGCTGGCTCCTGGCCAGCTACATCGGCACAGGCGGATGGAACAACCGCGACATCGCCCTCGTGCCGGCGGACGGCAAGGGCGACATCCGCAACATCACCAACAGCGGCTACAACGACGTCAACGGCAAGTGGGTGCTCGGTGGAAAGGCCATGCTCTTCCAAAGCGACCGTGCCGGATACCGCAGCCACGGCTCATGGGGCACGGAGGACGACGCCTACATCATGTTCTTCGACCTCGACGCCTATGAGCAGTTTCGCATGACCAAGGAGGAGTATGCGCGCTGGAAGGAAACCAGCAAGGAGGAGCAGAAGAAAGACGAGAAAAAAGAAAAGGAAGAGGAGAAGAAAGCCAAGGACAAGGCCAAGACGGCATCGGCGGACCCCGTGAAACCGGAGAAGACAGAACCCTTGAAACTGGACCTCGACAACTGCCGCGACCGCGTCATACGCCTGACCGTCAACTCCTCACACATGGGCGACGCCGTGCTCACGCCCGATGGCGCCACACTCTACTACCAGGCGCGCTTCGAGGGAGGCTCCGACCTGTGGAAACACGACATCCGCGAGGGACGCACGCAAATCGTGGCCAAGGGAATCGGCGGACAGGTGGTCGCCGACAAAGACGTGAAGAACCTCTATCTCTGCGGCGGATCGATACGCAAGTTCTCGCTGGCCAACGCGCAGACCACCAACATCGGCTTCGAGGCGCGGTTCAACTACCGCCCCTACGATGAGCGGGCTTACATGTTCAGCCATGCCTGGCAACAGGTGAAGGACAAGCTCTATGCCGCCGACCTCAACGGGGTCGACTGGAACTACTACCGCACGACCTATGAGAAGTTCTTGCCTCACATCAACAACGGCTACGACTTCGGCGAGATGCTCTCCGAGCTCCTGGGCGAGCTCAACGTCAGTCACACGGGCGCCCGATACTATGGCAGCGGCGCCTCGCTGCAGACGGCATGCCTCGGGCTCTTCTTCGACCCCGCCTATGAGGGCGATGGCCTGAAGATACAGGAGGTCATCAAGCGCGGCCCATTTGCCGTGCGCGACACGAAGGTCAAGGCGGGCGATATCATAGAGGCCATCGACGGACAGAAGATCGTGGCCGGTGAGGACTACAATGCCCTGCTCGACGGAAAGGTGGGACGTCCCGTCCGCGTCACCCTCAAGGGCGGGCGCGACGTCACGGTGAAGGCCATCAGCCGCGGCGACGCTGGGTGGACCGCAACAAGGCCATGGTAGACAAGTGGTCGAACGGGCAGATAGCTTATGTGCATGTGAAGGCCATGAACTCGGACAGCTACCGCGAGGTGTTCTCGGAGCTTCTCAGCGACAGCAACCGACAGAAGAAAGCCGTCATCGTCGACGAACGCCACAACGGCGGCGGATGGCTACACGACGACCTCTGCACGCTGCTCAGCGGCCGACAGTACCAGAGCTTCATGCCTCGGGGGCAGTTCATAGGCTGGGACCCGTGGAACAAATGGGTGAAGCCCTCGTGTGTGTTGGTCTGCGAGGATGACTACAGCAACGGGCACGGCTTCCCTTACGTCTACCAGAAGCTCGGCATCGGCCCCGTCATCGGAGCGCCTATGGCCGGCACCATGACCGCCGTGTGGTGGGAGACCATGCTCGACGGACAGACCGTGTTCGGCATACCGCAGGTGGGTTGCATGGGCATGGACGGCAAGTATGGGGAGAACCAGACGCTCACGCCCGACGTCACCGTCTACAACTCGCCCGAGCAACAGCTCTCCGGCGACGACCAGCAACTCCGTCGTGCCGTCGAGGAGATGATGAAGAAATGACACGACCGTCAGCCCCTTCCGCGCTGACAAAAACGACGGAAGCCCCTCGCCACAATGCTGGTGAGGGGCTTCTTGTCGATAAGAGATTTGTG
>DAIOEQ010000128.1:0-6362 GCA_036746215.1 Prevotella sp. | reverse complement strand
GAAGGTAGAGCGGAAGAGAAAGTGTCCATAGCTCGCAAAATGCTGGAAAGCGGCATGAGCCTTGATCAAATCGGCACAATCACAGGACTGTCGCAAGAAGAACTGAAGCATTTGCAACAAGGGCAAACAAGACTGTAAAGGCAACCTGCTGAAGTCGACAACAACCATAAAGTAACGGGTTGGAAAGGCGCACGCATACTCCTCCAACCTGTTTTTTATGCGGAGGTCCCATGCAAATCAAAGACATAAGCCCCAAAGAGTAGATCTATGCATAAATAAAAGGCCTTTCGTTTGCATATCTCCCAATATTTGACGAATTTTGTATTCAACAAGTAAATTACGCACATTTAATAGCACATGAACAAACATCTCATCATCATCACACTGGCCTTGCTGGTCAACATCACCGCCTCAGCCAAGCAGCGCACAGAGCAGCAGCTCGCACAGGCTGCACAGTCGTTCTTGCAGAGCGGCGCATCCAAGGGCAAGGCCATCAAAGGCAAGCTGACCTTCACCACACCATACAGCACCCCACAGCTCACCGTGCTCAACAGCAGCAACGGACAGGGCGTGATCGTGGCCAACGACGACGCCTTCGACCCTATTCTCGGATACACCGAAGACGCCATCGACCCCAACAACATGGCGCCCGCCTTCCAGTGGTGGTTGACCTCCGTCAGCCAGTCTATGGAGAAGGCTTTGGCAGACGGCACCCAGCCTGCCAAGGCCGAGAAGAGCAGCAAATACAAGGAGGAAGTGCCCGAGCTGATGACCACACGCTGGGGACAGCAAGAACCTTACTACAACCTCAGTCCCACCTACACCAAGAACGGACGCAACGAATTCTACGTGACAGGATGCGTGGCAACAGCCATGGCACAGGTCATGAAATACTACGGTTACCCGAAGAAAGGCAAGGGCTACAACAAGTGGACCTTCTACCCCAACGGAAAGAACGGCGCAGGCACCAGCGTCCGCGTGAGCTTCGCCACGGAGTATGATTGGGACAACATGCTCGACACCTACACCAAGGGTAGCTACAACGACACACAGGCCACAGCCGTGGCCACGCTGATGAAGGCCTGCGGCGGATCGGTGAGCATGATGTACGCGGCTGACGGCAGCGGCGCCTATGCCTCCGACGCCTGTCTCGCCATGCGCAAGAATTTCCTCTACAACCAGGGCTGCAAGTACTACACGCGCAGCTTCATGCCGAAAGACGTGTGGATGGACATCATCTACCGCGAGCTCAACGACGGGTGCCCCATCCTCTACGGCGGAGCCACCAAGGACGGGTCCGGACATGAGTTTGTGTTCGATGGCTATGACAAGAATGGTTTCGTACATGTCAACTGGGGATGGGACGGCACCAACGACGGCTTCTTCGACGTGAAACTGCTCAACTCGCGCGAGGGCAGCTTCACCGAACAGCAGAACATGGTCATCGTGCGCCTGCCCGACGACATCCGCTTCGACGGCTCTTACCACTCACTGTGGGGCTCTCCCACGGGCCTCAACCTGGCACAGGTGGGCGCCTCCGTGCGCACCAACAACTTCACGGCCTACAACCTGGACGTGGAACCCTTCACGGGCAAGGTGGAACTGGTGGCGCAAAACTTAGCGACCGGCGAGATCACGCAACTGACCAACGTCGGCGAGGATGACGCCATGACAAGCATCGCTTATGGCAGCGGATACCAGTTCTCTTTCAGCGCCAAGCTCAACACGCTCACAGACGGCAACTACCGCATCTTCGCAGCATCCATGTCGACGGGTGCCAACAAGGTCGAAATGGAATGGCAACCCGTCTACTGCCACGAGAACTACACCTCCAACTACCTGCTGACAGTCAGCAACGGCACGTACACGATGACAAAGGGCGAGTCGAACTTCGTCACGGGCATCGCCAAGACAATCACAAACCAAGAGAAGAGCACGGAAACGCGCGTCTACAACTTGCAAGGCCAAGAGGTCTACAAGACCAGCGACAAGAACTTCGACATCAACCAGCTCAACCTCCACGGAACATACATCGTGCGTCAGGGAAGCAAGGCCTTCAAGGTGCTCAAATAGATCGACAAGTAACTGCACATTATCATAATGCTATCAAGGGCATGCCAACACGATTGGCATGCCTTTTTTGCGTCTACGTGTCGCAACGCAACAGGTTGAGTTATTGTTATTTACACGAAAGACTTTCCAAAAGGCTTCCCATGAACTTTTTGCCAAACGGAAAGACCATGTTACCTTTGCACACGTCGTCAACCCAAAAGGCCTCTACAGGCAGCAACCGGCGACAGCGCTCTTTGACTTACTTACATTTTTTTAAAATAGCACGCTTTTCAACAACTTTAACCGCTTCCACTTTGCGCGTCGGGTTTTTCTTCTTAATTTTGTCGCCCCAAGGAGGATGGCCAAGGCCTGACCCAACAACGTTCACAACATAACAGCATGAAGAAAACACTATTGACCGCAGCACTCTCGCTGGTTGCGGTGACTATGATGGCCGTGCCCGCCAAGCGCGGCCAATGGAAAACGGTGACGCTCACCGACGGAACATCCGTGCGCGTGGAGCTACGGGGCGATGAGTTCAACCACTATTGGCAGGCCGCAGACGGCACGCGATACGTGGAAAACGACAACGGATGGCAAGCGGCCGACGCACAAGCGCTGCTCACAATGAAACGGGCGGCCATGCGGCGCACGGCCGCCAACCGCCTACGCATGGGAGCCAAGCGACGGGCACAAGCCTTCAAGGGACAAAAGAAAGGACTAATCATCCTCGTGGATTTCCCAGATAAGCAGTTCCGTAGCGGGCACGACCTGGAGCTCTACAAGAAGATAGCCAACGAGAAAGGCTATGCGGAGAATGGTTTCCGCGGGTCGGTGAGCGACTACTTCAACGCACAAAGCAACGGACAGTTTGACCTCACGTTTGATGTGGTGGGACCCGTGCGCGCCTCAAAGAGCTATAAATATTATGGTGGAAGCTCAAAGGACGGAAACGACGAGCCCGTGGACGAGCTCGTGAAAGAGGTTTGCCGGCAGATAGACGGACAAGTGAACTTCGCCGACTACGACTGGAATAGTGACGGCGAGGTGGAACAGGTGTTCCTCCTCTACGCCGGACAAGGACAGGCAGACGGCGGTGCCAACAACACCATTTGGCCTCACGAATACTGGCTTTCCTCGTACGAGAACGGATCGCCCATCACACTCGACGGCGTGAAAATCGACACCTACGCCTGCTCATGCGAGCTCAACGGCGCGAACGGACTGGACGGACTGGGCACCATCTGCCATGAGTTCTCACACTGTCTCGGCCTTCCCGACCTCTATGACATCAACTATGGGGGAAACTTCGGCATGGGCGACTTCAGCCTCATGGACATGGGCAGCTATCTGGGCGACGGAATGACGCCACCCAACTATACCGCATGGGAAAGATGGTTCAGCGGATGGAAAGAGCCGGTGGAACTATCGGAGGCCGACACCACCGTCACTGCCATGCAGCCGCTCAGCAAGGACGGCGACACCTACGTCATCTACAACCCCGCCAACCACAACGAATACTATCTCCTGGAAAACCGACAGCGCATGGGATGGGACATCAGCCTGCCCAGTCACGGCCTGATGGTGAGCCACGTGGACTATGATCCAGACATCTGGGAGTACAACATTGTGAACACCTGCACGGAGAGAGGTGACGAGTATGAGATGGCCGGTATCAAAAACGACCACCAACGGCTCACCATCTTCCACGCCGACAACGAGGACGGATCGGGCTACTACGACTACTCGGGTAACTACATCACGACCTCGGAACAACACGACCTCTACCCCAACGGCTCGCTCGACTCACTGACGAACCTCTCCACGCCAGCCGCGACGCTCTACAACGCCAACACTGACGGCACGCGATACATGAACCGCGGCATCTACAACATCACGGAGAGCCGCGCCGGAACGGTGAGCTTCGACTTCAAGACATTGAAATCGACCAAGCCTGACACACCCGCCGACGGCGAGTACCTGCTCCACGAGACATTCGACCAATGCAACGGAACGGGTGGTAACTCAGGGGGATTCAACGGGACAATAGCCAGCGCCGTGTTCACACCCGACCTCGACGGATGGTCGGCCAGTAAGGCTTATGGCGGCGACCAGTGCGCACGTTTCGGCAACAGCAGCACCCCAGGCACCGTCACCTCACCTTCGTTCACGGCTGTGACAGACACCATGACCCTCTCCTTCCGCGCAGCGGGATGGGACGCCAAAGGTGACAACACCGCCCTGCTGTTGTCGATCAACGGCAAGGGCAAGTTCGTGGACAGCCAAAGCAAAGAGGAAAGTCTCACCATGACCAAAGGCGCATGGACCACATACACTCTGCGCTTCACCGGCACAGGAACGCTTAGCATCTCTTTCGACCCCAGCAAACGCTTCTTCCTCGACGACGTGGCCGTGACACGGCCCGTCAACACGGCAGTAAGAATCATCGAGTCATCCCGCGCCAACAGGCACACGGGTGTCTACAGCCTCTCGGGACAGTATCTCGGCACGAATACGCAAGCACTGCCCCGCGGCATCTATATCGTGGACGGGAAGAAAGTGGTGAAATAAACCGATTTAACCTTTTCACATTTTGCCAAAATGTGAAAAGGTCGTAACTTTGCAGACAGATACAAAACCAATAAACAACATTACAGCTATGGCAAAGAAAGCAATCCTGATGATCCTCGACGGATGGGGCATCGGCAAGCATGACAAAGGCGACGCTATCTACAATACGCCGACTCCTTATCTCGACTATCTCAACGCTACATGCGCTCACTCACAGCTCCGCGCCTGCGGAGAGGACGTGGGCCTGCCCGACGGACAGATGGGCAACTCGGAGGTCGGACACCTCAACATCGGTGCCGGACGGGTGGTCTACCAGGACCTGGTGAAGATCAACAAGGCTTGTGAGAGCGGAGACATCCTGAAAAACAAGGAAATCGTCAACGCATACAGCTACGCCCAGAAGACAGGCAAGCGACTCCACATCATGGGCTTGACCTCAACAGGTGGCGTGCACTCAAGCCTCAACCACCTTTTCAAGCTCCTCGAAATCTCCAAGGAGTATGGACTGAAGAACACATTCGTACACTGCTTCATGGACGGTCGCGACTGTGACCCGAAGAGCGGAAAGGGCTTCATCGACGAGGTGCAGCAGTGCTGTGAGAAGAACGACGCACACATCGCCAGCATCGTGGGACGCTTCTACGCCATGGACCGCGACAACCGATGGAACCGCGTGAAAGAGGCTTACGACCTGCTCGTCGAGGGTAAGGGAAAGCAAGCTGACGACCTGCTGAAAGCTATGGACGAGAGTTACGCCGAAGGCGTGACCGACGAGTTCATCAAGCCTATCCACAACGCCAAGGTCGAGGGTACCATCCAGGAAGGCGATGTCATCATCTTCATCAACTTCCGTAACGACCGAGCTCGCGAGTTGACCTATGTGCTCACACAGAAGGACATGCCCGAGGAAGGCATGCACACCATCAAGGACCTGCAGTACTACTGCATGACTCCGTATGACGCCAACTTCAAGGGGGTGCACATTCTCTATCCGAAGGAAGACGTGCGCGACACGTTGGCCGAATATCTCTCCAACAACGGAAAACGCCAACTCCACACGGCAGAGACTGAGAAGTACGCCCACGTGACATTCTTCCTCAACGGTGGCCGCGAGCAGCCTTTCCCTGGAGAGGACCGCATCCTGGTGCACTCTCCGAAGGTGGCCACATACGACCTGCAGCCGGAGATGAGCGCCTACGAGGTAAAAGAAAAGCTCGTGGGAGCCATCAACACCCAAGAGTATGATTTCATCGTGGTGAACTTCGCCAACGGTGACATGGTGGGCCACACGGGTGTCTACAACGCCATCGCCAAGGCCGTATGGGCTGTCGACCACTGCGTGAAGGATGTCATTGAGGCCGCTAAGGCCAACGACTATGAGGCCATCATCATCGCCGACCACGGCAACGCCGACCACACCATCAACGAGGACGGAACACCCAACACACAGCACTCGCTCAACCCAGTGCCGTTCATCTATGTAACAAACAACAACTCGGCAACCGTCAAGGACGGCCGACTGGCCGACGTGGCTCCTTCCATCCTCCACATCATGGGCCTGGAACAGCCTGCCGACATGACTGGTGAGTGCCTCATCAGCGACAATAAGTAAGCGCGACATGCGGCTTCTTTAAAAGAGAAGACTACCGCATTTTATCTCAGTACGCAGGGAGTCAGGGAAACAGACGAACAACAATCCAACGGTCTTTCCCCGATTCCCTGCTTTCATTCAACACCTA